>DTZC01000029.1 GCA_012961565.1 Dehalococcoidia bacterium | reverse complement strand
GGGCTGAAGAAGTTAGCCTCTGGCCGCAGGGGTGAGCCACATTCAGTGCACTGCTTTAGCTGGGGACGATAACCGAGGTTATCAAGGAAATGGAGTTCGAAATATCGTAGAATAATTTCGCTATTCTTAGCTTGAGCTAGCTGGTGGAGCGTGTCAAGTAGCAAATCGAAAAGCTGGCGGTCTTCGATGCGCTCACCGGTGAAGCAATCTATAAGCTCTGCGATATAAAGGCCAAATGATATGCGCTCCAGATCGTCCTTGATAGGCAGGAAGTTGTTAATCGTTTGGGCTTGAGTGATAATGTCGAGGTTTCGACCTCTTGCCAGCATCAATCGGCTGTGGGTGAGAAGTTCTACGTGACCACCCAATTTGCTTTGGGGACGGCGTGTCCCCTTGGCTACTGCTTTTAGTTTTCCCAGTTGAGGCGTGTAAAGTGTAAGGATGCGGTCAGCTTCGCCCAGTTTAGTCCGCTTGAGGATGATGGCTTCTGTTTGGTAGACACGAGGTGCTGTCATGGTCTACAGCAAGTCACACTTCCCGTCTTTCTTCTAAGGCGCGGCTTATCGTGACATCGTCGGCATACTCTAGGTCGCCCCCATAAGGCAAGCCCCGGGCTAGTCGAGTAGTTCGGATACCCAGCGGCGCTATCAATCGCTGGAGGTACATCGCTGTGGCTTCTCCTTCAAGGTTGGGGTTAGTTGCCAGTATAACCTCGGTCACCAGTCCATCATTGAGGCGTGATAGGAGCTCTTTGATTTTCAGTTCCTCAGGCCCCATCCCTTCGGTGGGAGCAATAACGCCATGAAGAACATGATAAAGACCATTGTACTTTTTGGTGCGTTCTAGTGGGAGGATGTCTATTGGTTCTTCGACAACACAGATTTTGGTGCGATCACGCTCTTCATCCTTGCAGATAGCGCAGGGGTCGGAATCGGTGATGTTGAGGCATGCCGAGCATAAGACCACCTTTTCCTTCACCGCTTTAATAGCTTCAGCTAGCGCCTGAACTTGGTCTGCTGGTGCTCGCAATAGATAGTAGGTTAACCGCTGGGCACTTTTGGGTCCGATGCCTGGTAGCTTGCTGAGTTCTTCAATTAGTTTGGCTATTGGCTCAGCTGCAGAGACAGGGTTAAAGCTCAAGAGTTTACCTCCTTACGAAGGAGCCTGCTTCTCACCTTGTAACGATGGCGGCAATAGATAAAATAGTACACACCGGTTAATTCCCGCTCTCGTTTGGCAATGGATGGAATTGTGTTCACGACTCCTCTGTCCTAGCCTTTCTGGCAATCACTTTGGCTCCATACTTCTCCTTAGCCACTTTTACCAGCAGGCTGTCCACCTCTGGGCTGGGTTTGGCCTTTCCACCGTGGGGAGTAAGGACACATTGCACCTGGTATGGTTGTCCAAAGACCTCCCGCAATTTCCTTTCCACCAAATGCTTATACTTGGGGTCTTCAATGTATTCTTTATGGAATTTATGGTAGAAGCCTAGAATCAAGGTGTTGCCTTCAATGGCTAGAGGCTCACAAGAACTGCGCAAAAAGGCATCCAGGTTGCCCTTGGAACCTTCACCCCGCATGGCCTTAACAAAGTCCCTCCAGTGGCTGCGCACGTGCTCGATTTCCTTCCCCTGCGGAAGAGTTGCCCCCGGGGTTTCGGGGATTCTGGCAGGAGCCGGTGCTTCAGAGTCTGGAGGTAGCTCTATTATCTGGGTAGCTTCGCTCGTTGTCTTGCTTAGCTTTACTGGCTTTGGTGGTTCGGATTGCACTGGCTGTTTCTTCTCAGCTGCGTAGAGAATGCAGTCGACAAGGGCTAACTCAAGGGGCAGTGGTGAGTAGTTGTCCCAGCGAAGGTCTATCTCGCCAAACCGCTTGGCTGCTATTAGTAAGTACTCGAGGCTGGCATTTGCTGCCAGGTCTTTAAGTTCAGCCAAGTCATCACTGGTAACGTCTATCACTTCTTCTGACCCGGACTTTACTAGGAGTAGCTGCCGAAGACACTCCACAAGTTCATGATTGAATTGGCGGAGGTCAAGTCCGTCATTGCTAACGCTGTTAAGGGTCTTTATCCCGGCGGTGATGTCCCTATTTACTATGTGCTTGGCAAGCTCTCTGACACGCAGGTCTCCGCTGATGCCTAACAAAGTGCGCACCTGGTGGAGTTCAATTTGATGCCCATAGTAGGCAACCAGTTGTTCCAGCAAATTTTCGGCGTCACGCAGGCTGCCAGTGGTCACCTTGGCGATAAGCCTCAGGGCTTCAGGCTCAATTTGGATACCCTCTTTATTGCAGACAAGGTCGAGTTTGGATATCACGGCCGATTGAGAAAGGCGGTGGAAGTCAAACCGCTGGCATCGTGATAAGACTGTCGCCACAACTTTATGCGGCTCTGTGGTGGCAAGGATGAAGATGGCATGCGGAGGCGGCTCTTCAAGGGTTTTCAGAAAGGCGTTAGAGGCCTCCCTTGTTATCATGTGCACTTCATCGATGATATAGACCTTGTAGCGAGCTAAGTTCGGGGCATAGTTCACCTTCTCTCTGAGGTCGCGGATTTCGTCAATACCTCTATTGCTAGCTGCATCTATTTCTATAATATCTGGGGCACTGCCTTCGTTGATTGCTCGGCACATAGCGCAGTTATTGCATGGTTCGCCTTGTTCGGGGTTTAGGCAGTTTACCGCCTTGGCCAGGATACGTCCGGTGCTGGTCTTTCCGGTGCCGCGTGGACCACAGAACAGGTAGGCGTGGGCGATTCGTCCGCTGATGACAGCATGGCGCAATGTCTGAGTAACATGTTCTTGACCCACTACTTCAGACAAAGTCTGAGGACGCCATTTTCGGTAAAAAACTTGAGAGGTCATGCTGCCTCTATTATACTCCATGTGGACTGGGTGCCGAAAGGTCTTGTGCATTGATTTTGAACCTGTGTTATAATTGTGCTTTATAGAGAGCTGAATAAGGAGTTAGGAGTTTGGACAAAGAGAGAAAGGCGGCGGTTATTTCTGATTACAGGATTCATGATAGTGATACTGGCTCTGCGGAAGTCCAGGTGGCTTTGCTTACCGAGAGAATAAATCGGTTGGCAACGCATTTAAAGGCGCACCCCCATGATTACCACACTCAACGCGGGCTTTTGAAGTTGATAGGACGGCGAAGGCGCTTGCTTGCTTATGTCTCGAGGAGCGATATCAAGCGTTACCGCAGCCTTATTTCTAGACTAGGATTGAGGAAGTAAGCTTTAGGCATGGGGGTAGGTTTATGCCACAGTCTGGTCAGTGTACGGTCGGGGGTAGAGTGTTAACCATTGAGACAGGCAAGCTAGCCACCCAAGCTGATAGTGCTGTTACTGTTCGCTATGGCGATACTGTGGTCCTGGTAACTGTTTGTTTCAGTGATGAACCTCGTGAGGACGCTGATTTCGTGACCCTGACTGTAGATTATGAAGAAAGGCTGTACGCCGTAGGCAAAATCCCCGGTAGCTTCATCAGACGTGAGGGACGTCCCAGCGAGGAAGCTGTCTTGGCTGGACGATTAACTGACCGGAGCCTGCGCCCCCTTTTTGATAAGAGCTTACGTAACGATGTTCAGATTGTAATTACCGTGCTTTCCACAGACCAGGAAAACGACCCCGATATTCTAGCGCTCAATGGTGCCTCGGCTGCGCTGAAACTTTCTGCCATTCCATTCGGTGGTCCCGTGGCTGCGGTGCGCATCGGCTGCCTGAACGGCAGTCTAGTGTTAAACCCCACATTACCACAGATAAATGACAGCTTACTCGACCTCGTTGTTGCCAGTACCAGAGAAGCGATAGTAATGATAGAGGCGGGAGCTAAGGAAGTTTCCGAGGATTTGATTCTAGAAGCAATACAGCTGGGGCATCAAGCGAACCAGGAACTCTTGGAACTTCAGGAAACTCTGCATCAGGCTTGCGGGAAGCCTAAGATGGACTTGAAGGCTGTCGAAATCAGCCCTGAACTAAGGGCTGCTTGCCTCTCGGAGTTTGGGGAAAGGCTAACCCGAGCGGTTAGTTATACAGAAAGAGCTAAGCGTGAGGAAGCGATAGAGGCGGTCAAGAAAGAAGCCATCGAGAGGTTCAAGGAAAGCTTTACTGACGGCGAAATCATCGCTGCTGTCGAAGACCAGCTTAGGAAGGCAGTAAGAACTAGGATTTTGCAAAGTAAACGGCACCTTGATGGGCGGCAATCCTACGAGATACGCCCTATCAGTTGCGAGGTTGGGCTCCTGCCCCGTACACATGGCTCGGGGCTTTTTACCCGGGGGCTAACTCAAGTTTTGACCATAACTACTTTGGGCTCGTTGCGTCAGGAGCAATTACTCGATGGTCTGGGACTAGCGGAGACAAAGCGTTTTATGCATCACTACAATTTTCCTCCTTTTTCTACCGGGGAAGTGAAGCGCCTCGGGTCGCCAGGTCGGCGGGAAATTGGGCACGGAGCTTTGGCAGAAAGGGCTCTTATCCCGGTTGTACCTAGCGAAGAGGAGTTTGCCTATACCATACGGCTGGTTTCAGAAGTCCTCAGTTCTAATGGCAGTACATCTATGGCAAGTGTCTGTAGCTCTAGCCTGGCTTTGATGGATGCTGGTGTGCCCATTAAAGCCCCGGTGGCTGGAATAGCCATGGGGCTGGTCACTGATGGTGATGATTACGTTGTTCTCACCGATATCGAGGGCATTGAAGACGCTTATGGTGACATGGACTTTAAGGTGGCAGGGACAAGCCAGGGGATTACAGCGCTCCAGTTAGATATCAAACTTAAAGGTATAAGTTATCGGATTCTAGCCGAGGCTATTAAGCAAGCTCGCAGCGCCCATTTTGAAATACTTGATAAGCTACAGCACACTCTCAGCACCAGCCGGGCTGAGCTAAGTCCCTATGCGCCGAAGATGCATAAGATAAGCATCGACCCGAGCAAGATTGGAACCCTGATTGGACCCGGAGGTAAAACTATTCGTTCCATAATCGATGAAACCAAGGTCACCATAGATGTTGAGAATGATGGCACAGTGATTATTGGTTCGCCTGACAAGGAAGCAGCCCAGAAGGCGATTGATAGGGTACTGAGCTTAACGCAGGATGTAGAGGTCGGTAACGTTTACACTGGAAAAGTGACCCGACTGACGAATTTCGGTGCTTTTGTCGAAGTCCTGCCAGGGAAGGAGGGGTTGGTTCACATAAGTGAACTAGCTGATTACCACGTATCTCGCGTTGAGAATGTGGTGAAGGTTGGCGATGAGATTATGGTCAAGGTTATCGAGATAGACCATCTCGGCAGAATAAATTTATCGCGCCGGGCGGTCTTTGAAGAGCTGGCACAAGTTCGAGGGGTTAGAGTAATGGACTCTACCGCGGCGGGTCGCCCCAAATCAAAGCAGCCGAAGCGCTCTCCTGCAGCTCAGCAGCGTGGCGACCGGGACAACTGGCGCCGACGCTTCAACAGGTGACAAAGCAGGGCTCAGCCTTGGTAAAACATTGAGGGAGGTGGAAGGTGGAACCGATAACAGTGTTAGTTCATGGAGCCTTGGGCAAAATGGGCAGGGAAATCACGGCTGCAATATCCCGTGCCCCGGACCTGGAAGTAATTGGCGGTGTAGACATCAAAGCGACTCAGAATCACCTCACCTTACCCGGCACGTCGAAAAAGGTACCTCTGTCTCCCGAATTGAGTTCCCTTCTCGATACTTGTCACCCTCAGGTACTGGTAGATTTCACGATTGCTGAAGCCTCTATAGCGGCAGCTCGTACCGCGATGAGCCGTGGTATCAACATCGTTATAGGTACCTCAGGGCTTTCCCAGGACAATCTTGATGAGATTCACCATTTAGCCAAGACCAATCAGGTTGGTGCTGTGGTGGCCCCCAACTTCGCTTTGGGGTCGGTGGTGTTACTCCATCTGGCTAAGATTGCAGCTAAGTTCTTTGACTATGCTGAGATTATCGAACTGCATCACCATGAGAAGGCAGATGCCCCCTCGGGCACAGCACTGGCAACTGCTCGAGAGATGCTGAAGGCACGGGGCAAGCCGTTCGTCTATCCGCTAACTAAGAAAGAAACCCTTAGCGGCACTAGGGGGGGACAGGTTGACGGCGTGGCTATTCACAGCGTAAGATTACTGGGTTACATGGCAAGCCAGGAGGTTATCTTTGGAGCTCCGGGGCAGACGCTAATCTTGCGACATGATACCATAAATCGGGAGTGCTATATGCCAGGAGTCATTCTGGCTATAAAAGAAGTGGTGAAGCGAGAGGGATTGGTGTACGGACTCGATACTTTGCTGAATCTGAGGTAGGCGGTGAAGACGTATAATGTAGCTATAGTGGGGGCAACCGGGATGGTGGGGCAGGAGTTCATTAAGGTCCTGCAACAGCGGAATTTCCCTATGGACTCTATTCACCTTTATGCCTCTGACCGCTCGGCAGGTAGGAAGCTCTACGTAGGTCACCGAGAAATTGAGGTTAAGGAGACCAGTCCTGAATCTTTCCATAATATAGATATCGCTCTTTTCTCTGCTGGCTCTGAAATCAGCCGTCATTTCTCACCTATTGCTGCCAAGTCTGGAGCTTTGGTCATCGATAACAGCGCTGCTTTCAGGATGGAGCCGAACGTCCCCTTGGTTATCCCGGAGGTGAATTCCGAAGATATAAAACATCACCAGGGCATCATAGCCAATCCGAATTGCTCTACCATTCAGATGGTGGTAGCACTTTATCCACTGCACAAGGTTAATCCGATTAAGCGCATTGTCGTTTCCACGTATCAGGCAGTATCAGGGACTGGTGCAGCAGCTATGGAGGAGCTGACTACGCAAGCGAGACTGGTCCTGGAGGGGCAGAATGTTGTGCCGCATGTTTATCCTCACCAGATTGGGTTTAACTTGCTTCCCGAAATCGACGTTTTCCTTGACAATGGCTATACGAGAGAAGAGTGGAAGATGGTCGAGGAAACTCGCAAGATAATGCATACCCCTGATATCGCTATTTCAGCCACCTGCGTTAGAGTCCCTGTTTTTATCGGACATAGCGAAGCAATTAACGTGGAATTTACCGACCCTATGAGCCCAGATGAAGCCAGACGCATACTGGCTCAAGCCCCCGGTGTCAAGGTGCTCGATGACCCCAGTGTCAGTCTTTACCCCATGCCCTGGTTAGCCGCTGGCACAGACGACGTTTATGTAGGGCGAATTAGAACAGATGCCTCTCACCCTAAAGGGCTGGTAATGTGGGTCGTGGCAGATAACTTACGTAAAGGTGCTGCCTTGAATGCTGTTCAGATTGCTGAGGAAGCAGCACGGCGGGGCTGGGTAAAGAAAAGGAAATAGCTTTCCCCTCCATGAAGACTAGAAATGGAGGCCAGAGATGACGGAGTTTGGTCGGTTATTAACGGCAATGGTAACCCCTTTTGATGACGATGGAAAGGTAGATTATTCGCAAGCTAAAAAGCTAGCCAGGGCTCTGCTCGATTCTGGCAGTGACGGTGTCGTGGTCTCAGGTACCACAGGTGAATGCCCGACTCTTACTCATGAGGAAAAGATAAGACTTTTTGCTGAGATAAAATCGGCGGTTGGCGATAAAGGTGCGGTGATTGCCGGTACCGGCAATTATAGTACCGTAGAGAGCGTTAAACTGACTAGGCAAGCGGAGAAGACAGGAATTGACGGCTGCCTTTTGGTAGTTCCATACTATAACCGTCCTACGCAGGATGGTCTGTACCAGCATTTCAAGGCTATTGCTGGCGCAACCAGTTTGCCTTGTATCCTTTATAACGTCCCATCTCGCACTGTTACCAGCCTCTCTGCCGAGACTACTGTCAAGCTCAGTCAGGTGGACAATATCGTCGGCATAAAAGAAGCTAGTGGCAATTTTGAACAGATAGCCAGAATTATACAAGGTGCTAGAAAAGGTTTTCTGGTATACAGCGGTAACGACGCTGATACCTTTCCTATTCTGTGTCTTGGTGGTTATGGTGTTATCAGTGTGATTTCTCATCTGGTTGGGCTCCAGTTCAAACAGATGATGGATGATTATCTCCGGGGAGACGTTGAAAAGGCAGCAGCGGCACACCGCAACTTATTACCTCTGGTTAGTGCTATG
>DTZC01000028.1 GCA_012961565.1 Dehalococcoidia bacterium | reverse complement strand
GTCGAGTTCCCGAGGTTAAAACCTCAGGGCTACAAGCAAAAAATAAGGGCTGGCTAAAGCCTTACAGCTACATTAGCAAACAGTCTCGGTAGTTACACGCCTATCCAACGATAAAGGAAATATGCTAAAATATGGGTAGCTGGCGGTGAGGAGATTGAGACTGGCAATCCTTCTAGAGAAAGGACAGGCTGATGGGAATTGAACAGAAGATTAGCGAACTGAGCAAACTACGAGAGCAGGCGCTAGCCGGCGGCGGAGCGCAGCGCGTCGAAGCCCAGCACAAACGGGGAAAGTTAACAGCCCGGGAACGAATTCAACTGCTCTTTGACCCCGGCAGTTTCGAGGAGCTGGACCCTTTTGCTCTCCATCGCTGCACCGACTTCGGACTGGAGAAACAGAGGATTCTCTGCGATGCCGTGGTCACTGGATATGGTAAAATCAATGGCAGGAGCGCTTTCGTCTATTCCCAGGACTTCACCGTATTCGGGGGGTCACTATCAAAAGTAGCCTCCGAAAAAATTTGTAAGACCATGGACCTGGCAGCCAGAACTGGCGCTCCGGTAATTGGTCTGCTTGACTCCGGAGGCGCCCGCATTCAAGAAGGAGTAGACAGCCTGGTAGCTTACGGCGATATCTTCATGCGCAATACCATCTATTCAGGTGTCATCCCCCAGATTTCGGTAGTCATGGGACCGTGTGCTGGCGGTGCCGTATATTCACCTGCTATAACCGACTTTATCTTCATGGTGAAAAACTCCGGACAGATGTACATCACCGGACCAGCGGTGATTAAGGCGGTCACTGGTGAAGAGGTCACTCTGGAGGAACTGGGAGGCGCTATGACCCATGCCACCAAAAGTGGTAACTGCCACTTTGTTGCTGACAATGAGCAGCAATGCCTCGAGGCAATACGCCGCTTGCTGGGCTTTCTGCCTCAAAACAATATGGAAGACCCGCCCTTCATAGATAGCGGCGATGACCCCAACCGCGTGGATGAGGAGCTTCTTTACCTCGTCCCCGATGACCCCAACAAGACCTACGATATGAAAGAGGTGATACTGAGAATAGTGGACAACGGCGATTTTATGGAGGTACATGAGCACTTCGCCCGCAATCTCATCGTCGGCTTTGCCCGGATGGGAGGACGCAGCGTGGGCATCGTTGCCCAGCAGCCTTCAGTGTATGCCGGCGTCATAGATGTTGATGCCTCAGACAAAGGAGCCAGGTTCGTCCGCTTCTGCGACTGCTTCAACATCCCGCTTATCACTTTTGTCGATGTGCCCGGCTATATGCCAGGTACTGTCCAGGAATATAGAGGCATTATCCGGCACGGAGCCAAGTTCCTTTATGCCTATGCCGAAGCCACAGTACCCAAGATAAGCATTATCACCCGCAAAGCTTATGGAGGCGCCTTTGTGGTCATGAGTAGCAAAAGCCTACGCGGTGACATCAACTACGCCTGGCCCACAGCCGAAATCGCGGTGATGGGACCCGAGGGAGCTGTGAATATTGTTTTCAAGGATGCCATAGATAAGTCAGAGAATCCAGAAGAGACGCGGCAAAAACTGACCGCCGAGTACCGGGCTAAATTCGCCAATCCCTATATAGCTGCCAGCAAAGGCTACTTGGACGACATCATTGACCCCAGAAGCACAAGACCCAAGGTGATTGCAGCCCTGGAAATGCTCCAGAACAAGACGGATACCAACCCGCCCAAGAAGCACGGCAATATTCCGTTATGAGAAACAACTGACAATGGACAAAACTGTAGTTGCCGCCATAGTAGGAGTGATTAACGCTTATCTAGAACAGGAAGCGCAGGCTAAAGCAGTCGCTCCCAGAGTAATGCCTTACCCCCAAATCAGTCCGTGGCAGCTTTTCGGACGCCAAGAATTAATGAGAGCCAGGGTTCGCTGGCAGGTGAAAAGGACCAGCAAGTGAAAAGTTAGTAGAATCGGTATTTACCGAAGGAGGCATAAGATATGAGCCCAAATAAGGAGAGCAACAAAAACCCGTTAAAAATCATTGACTTGACTTTCCGTGATGGACACCAGTCGTTGTTCGCTACCCGCATGCGCACTGCTGACATGGACCCCATCGCTCCCGAGATGAATAAAGCAGGGTTCTGGTCTATGGAGGTCTGGGGCGGTGCTACTTTTGACGTTATGACCCGTTTTCTCAATGAAGACCCCTGGGAAAGGGTTCGAACTCTGAAGAGATTGATGCCCGATACCAAATTACAAATGCTGCTGCGGGGACAGAACCTGGTCGGCTACCGTAACTACCCCGATGATGTAGTCACTGCCTTTTGTCACCATGCAGCAGATTGTGGCATCGATGTCTTCCGCGTCTTTGATGCCGTTAATGACGAACGCAACTTCATCACCGCGTTCAAAGCCATCAAGGAGAAGGGTAAACATATTCAGGGTGCCCTATGCTATTCACTAACTGAACGAAAGCTCGGCGGTCCTGTCTATAACATTGACTACTATGTGAAAAAGGCGCTCATAATTCAGGACATGGGAGCTGACAGCCTGTGCATAAAGGACATGGCGGGACTCATAGCTCCAGACGACGCCTACGAGTTGATCAAAGCCTTAAAACAGGCACTCAAGATACCGGTAGATTTACACAGCCATTTCACCAGCGGCATGGCATTCATGAGTTACCTCAAAGCTATTGAGGCAGGTGTTGATTTTGTCGATACCTGCATTGCCCCCTTTGCCCTGCGTACCTCTCACCCAGCGGTAGAGCCAATCGTGGTCGCTCTGAGTGGTACCCCGAGAGATACCGGGATCAACCTGGAACATCTCCTCAAACTGGGCGAGTACTTTGAATCCATTGCACCTAAGTATAGAGACTTCCTGGATATGACCAAGATGTCTGTCATCGATACCGGTGTGCTATGGCACCAAATACCCGGCGGCATGTTCAGCAATATGATTGCCCAGTTAAAAGAAGCTGATGCCCTCGACCGCCTGTCCGAGGTCTATGCTGAACTTCCCCGCACTCGCAAGGAACTGGGATACCCACCCCTGGTCACTCCGACCAGTCAGATTGTTGGCGTTCAGGCAGTGCAAAACGTCCTCTTTGGCAGATATAAGATGGTATCCGGTCAGGTCAGAGACTATGTCTACGGTCTATACGGTAGACCTCCAGCACCGATTGACAGGGAGGTGCAGAAAATAGTCCTTAAAGGCTATGAGCGGGGAGATAAGCCAATAACCTGCCGACCGGCTGATATCCTCGAGCCAGAATTGGAAAAAGCCAAGGAGGCGACCAAAGATATTGCCAAAGACATCGGCGATGTGCTCATTTACGCTCTTTATCCTACCACCGGAATGCGATTCCTGAGATGGAAATACGGTCTGGAAACTCCACCGCCGGAGACCAAGCCAAAGACCCTAGAAGATGTAAAACGGGAAGAAGAACTCATCGCTAAGGCTAAGGCTGGCAAACTGGTAGAAAAGGTTGAAACAAAAGCACCGGTCAAGGGACCTGCAACCAGGACATTCAATGTTTTTATCGGGGATGAATATTACAAGGTCGAGATTGAGCCTGTGGGTGGAGCGGTGCCATCTGCCCCAGCTCCCAGCCATGCACCACCGACACCAGCAGCACCCCCAAAACTGGAAGCACCACCCTCACCACCAGCAGAGACTAAAGCAGCTCCAGCGCCAGCGAAGACAGCTGTCGCCGCCGGAGAAACTCCGGTGCTAGCACCAATACCGGGCACAGTTATCCGCTATCTGGTTGAAGAAGGTGACGAGGTAAAGGCAGGCACAGCGGTGGTCATCCTCGAAGCTATGAAGATGGAGAATGAAATAGTTGCCCCGGCTGATGGCAAAATCAAAGCGATAAACTTCAAACCCGGCGACAAAGTAAGCGGAGGTACTGTGCTCGCCATCATCGGTTAAGGATTTATGGGGAAAACCCTCAGTGAGAAAATCTTAAGCGAAAAATCAGGGACCGATGCCAGAGCCGGCGACATTGTTATTGCTCCGGTAGACTTGGTTTTTGCGCAAGACACTACCGGACCGTTGACCATAAGACAATTTAAGGAGATGAAACACAGCAGTCTGGCCAATCCTCAACGGACTGTTCTTTTCCTTGACCACGCTGTGCCCAGTCCAAATCGCCAGCTGTCCAATGACCATACATTTCTGCGCCGATTCGCCGAGGAAACCGGCTGCCTGATTTTTGAAGGTGGCTGTGGCATTTGTCATCAACTGGTTGCTGAAATGTTTGCTAGTCCTGGGGATATCATTGTCGGCGCTGATTCTCACACGGTTACTGCCGGGGGTTTGGGAGCATTTGCCACCGGTATGGGCTCCAGCGACATTGCCATCGTTTTTGCTCTAGGCAAGACGTGGTTCCGTGTGCCAGAGAGCTTCAAAATCACCATCGAGGGAAGATTTCCCAGACGTGTTGGTGCTAAAGACCTCGTCCTCCATCTGATCGGCGCGCTGGAAGCTGACGGTGCCACCTACAAAGCACTGGAGTTCGACGGCGGGACTATTGCCCGCATGACTATCTCAGACCGCCTGACCATAGCCAATATGGCAGTAGAAGCCGGAGCCAAGGTCGGAATTTTCCCCAGCGATGGCGTCACACGTAGATATCTGACTTCTCGAGGAAGAGTTAATAAATACAAGGCTGTCTATCCTGATGTTGATGCTGAATATGAACGGGCTGTTGCCATCGATGTCGCTGAACTTGAACCCATGGTAGCTGTACCTCACACTGTTGATAGTGTGGTACCGGCACGCATGCTCACTGGCACCAAAGTCGACCAGGTATTTATCGGCACCTGCACTAACGGGCGCCTTGAAGACCTGGCTGTGGCAGCTAGCATACTCAAGAGCAAAAAATGCCATCCCAGTGTCAGATTGCTCGTGGCTCCAGCATCACAACAGGTCTTGACCACTGCCCTGAGAGCCGGTTACATAGAGACATTGATTGCCGCCGGAGCAATCTTGTTGCCACCGGGATGTGCCGCTTGTTTCGGCCTTCACCAAGGCGTGCTCGGAGATAATGAAGTCTGCCTATCCACAGCAAACCGCAATTTCAAAGGTCGAATGGGCAACCCGGATGCCTCAATATATCTAGCTAGCCCAGCTACCGCTGCTGCGGCAGCTATAACTGGAGAAATCACAGACCCCAGGGAGCTATCATGACATCCTCCACAGTCCTTAAAGGCAAGGCTTTTAAGTTCGGCGATGACATCTCAACAGACCATATTATACCGGGCAGATACTCTCACCTGAGGAGTAATCTATCTGAGCTGGCTAAGCATGTAATGGAGGATGCCAACCCGAACTTCGCTCACAAAGTGGCGTCAGGTGACCTCATTGTCGCCGGTAAGAACTTCGGGCTTGGGTCCAGCCGGGAGCATGCAGCATTAGTAATCAAGCTGGCAGGAGTGAGCGGTATCTTGGCAAAATCGGTCGCCCGCATCTTTTATCGAAATGCCATAAATCAAGGACTGCCTGTCTTAATCTGTGATACCGATAAGATTGACGATGGTGATGAAATAGAGGTAAATTTAAGCAAGGGTGAAATCATCAACCATACCAATGGAGCCTGTCTCACTTTTGGCAAGCTCCCGCGGGTGATGCTGAACATACTCCAAGCAGGTGGACTTATTCCCTATATACGCGAATATGGCGATTTCATCATCTGAATTGAGGCAGGATTCACAATGTCTTACAAAGTGACCCTTATTCCCGGTGATGGTATTGGTCCCGAAATTATCGAGGCAACGAAGAAGGTATTGGAAGCTACAGGCATTGAGTTTGACTGGGAAGTGGGCTTAATCGGTCAGAAGGCACAGGACGAATTTGGCACACCTCTGCCCGACTACGTAATGGAATCCGTTAAAAAAAATAAAGTGGCTCTTAAAGCCCCCGTGACTACGCCTGTTGGTGCTGGCTTTAGAAGTGTTAATGTAGCTCTGCGTCAGAGATTAGACCTTTATGCCTGCCTCCGCCCATGTAAGACCTATTCTGGCATACCTACCCCCTTCCAGAATGTGGATATCGTCGTTGTCAGAGAAAACACTGAAGACCTCTACGCCGGCATCGAATTTGCCAGGGGAAGCCCTGAAGCTACCGAACTTGCAAGGTTGATTCTCAGGACTACGAACAAGGAGGTCAAGCAGGATTCTGGTTTCAGTATAAAAGTGATATCTGAAGCTGCTTCCAGGCGCATCGTGAAATTTGCCTTCGAATATGCCCGTGCCAATAGCAGGAAAAAGGTAACTGCTGCTCATAAGGCTAACATCTTAAAGTTCTCCGACGGGATTTTTCTAACCGCTGCCCGTCAGACAGCTAAAGAATACCCAGATATTGAATTCGAAGATATCGTTGTCGATGCTCTGTGCATGCAGCTCACCAAACGCCCCCAAGAGTATGATGTAATCGTATTGCCGAATCTCTACGGTGATATCGTCTCTGACCTTTGTGCTGGATTGGTCGGTGGACTCGGTGTTGCACCTGGGGCTAACATAGGCGATGATATAGCCATCTTTGAACCCACTCATGGGAGTGCGCCTAAATATGCCGGTCAGAACAAAGTAAACCCTATGGCTATGATGCTCTCTGCAGTAATGATGCTTCGATATCTGGGTGAAGCCGAGGCTGCATGCAGGCTGGAGAAGGCAATAGCCCAGGTTATCACCGAGGGCAAAACAGTTACCTATGACTTGAAGCGGCAACCTGAACAACCTGCAGCAACCACATTAGAGGTCGCTGCTGCAGTGATTGAGAAATTGAACAAATAAGGAGGGAAAAATGCGCAAAAAAGTCAGTGTTATTGGTGCTGGGAATGTAGGAGGCACTCTAGCCCAGCGTGTAGCTGAAAAAGGATATGCCGACGTGGTGTTGGTGGACATCATTGAAGGTCTGCCACAGGGCAAAGGACTGGATATGCTCCAAACTGGTCCAATTACAGGCTCGGACGCCAAGGTTATCGGCACTAACTCCTACGAGGAAACCGCCAACTCTGATATCGTTGCCATCACTTCCGGAGTGCCCAGAAAGCCAGGAATGAGCCGAGATGACCTGGTGCTTACCAACATGAACATAGTTAAATCGGTCACCGAGCAGGTAGTGAAATATTCGCCGAACTGCATCATTATTATGGTAGCTAACCCTCTGGATGCCATGACCCAGTTAGCCCTTCATGTGAGCAAACTTCCGCGAGACCGTGTTTTCGGACAATCAGGCATCCTAGACACGGCAAGGTTCAGGACGTTTGTGGCTCAGGAACTTGATGTCTCGGTCGAGGACGTTCACGCCTGCATTCTCGGCGGACACGGAGATACCATGGTAGCTATCCCCAGACTGACCACTGTAGGCGGTATCCCTATAACCGAGCTTCTGCCACAGGAAACTATAAGCAAAATCGTTGACCGAACAGTAAAGGGAGGTGGTGAGATAGTCTCACTACTAAAAACAGGCAGCGCCTTCTACGCTCCAGCTGCGGCTACTGCCCAGATGATTGAATCCGTGCTCCTAGATAAGAAAAGAATCCTGCCCTGTGCCGTTTACCTCGATGGCGAGTACGGAATAAAGGGAGTGGTTGTCGGAGTACCGGCAAAATTGGGTAAAAACGGTATCGAGCAGGTTATTGAACTGAAGCTGACTCCAGAGGAAAGTAGAGCTCTCAGGAAATCAGCCGAAGCAGTAGAAGAGCTTGTAAGAGTTATGAGGCTGGGGTAACCGACCAATGCGAGATATAGATTGCAAACAGATAACAGAAACCATAGCCACCCTATTTCAGGAAGCCTGCCTTTATCTCCCTGAAGACGTGCTCGCCGCCATCAAGGAGGCACGAGAAAAAGAGGAATCCCCGGTAGCTAAAGATGTATTAGGCAAAATCATAGAAAACATCGAAGTCTCTGCTAAGGAGAAAATACCTTTGTGTCAGGACACAGGCGCTGCGGTAGTCATGTTGCAAATAGGGCAGGACGTCCATCTCATGGGCGGCGACCTTGAGGCAGCAATAAACGAAGGAGTGCGCCAAGGATACGAGAAAGGCTATTTGCGCAAATCTATGGTGCGGCAGCCGTTCTCAGCACGGGTGAACACTAAAGATAATACTCCTGCTATCATCCACACTGACATCGTTCCCGGGGACAGGCTAAAGGTCAGCGTAATGCCCAAAGGTGGTGGCTCAGAAAACTGCTCCCGTCTTATAGTAATGCCACCAGCAAAAGGAAGACAGGGGGTTATAGATTTCGTGGTAAATGTAGTTGAGGAATCTGGCAGTAACCCGTGTCCGCCAGTTATTATCGGCCTCGGCATAGGAGGCACAACAGACAAGACCATGATGATGGCTAAGAAAGCATTGCTGCGCAAAGTCGGTGAACCAAACCCGGACCCAGAAGCTGCCGAATTGGAGAGGGAAATCCTGCAACACGTGAACAACCTTGGCATTGGACCGATGGGCTATGGAGGCAGAATAACTGCCATTGCTGTTCATGCTGAAGTTTTCCCGGCACATATAGCCAGTTTACCCGTGGCAGTCAATATCCAGTGCTGGTGTGCCCGCCACAAGGAGGCAATATTGTGACAGGTAGAAAGCACGATGTTGTAGTCCTGGGTTCGGGTCTCGCCGGGCTGAGAGCCGCCATCGAAGCTGCTCGAAACCCGGAGAGCGATGTTGCCATCGTCTCCAAAGTCCAGTTGATGCGCTCCCATTCAGTCTGTGCAGAAGGCGGTACCGCAGCAGTAATGCAACCGGACGAGGGAGACAGCTTCGAACTCCATGCCTGGGATACAGTAAGAGGTGCCGACTTCCTGTGTGACCAGGACGTGGTCAAGCGCTTTGTAGAAGAGGTACCCAAGGAAATATTGTTGCTCGAACACTGGGGAATCCCATGGTCACGACGCTCAGATGGTCGCATCGCTCAGCGACCTTTCGGCGGTCACAGCTATAACCGTGCAGTTTTCGCCGCCGACAAGACAGGCTTTGCTGAAATGCAAACTCTCTATGATACCCTGCTGAAATACGCCAATGTCAGCAGGTACGACGAATGCTATGTCAGCTCCATTCTAATAGAAGACAATAGTTTTTGTGGCGTTACTGCCTGGAATCTAACCAGCGGTGAATTCATCCTCATTCAAGGTAAAGCTTTGATTATCGCTACTGGTGGCGCCTGCCGTATGTTCGGTTTTACCACCTACTCACTCACCGCCACCGGCGATGGCTTAGCCATGGCTTACCGGGCTGGATTGCCCATCAAAGACCTGGAATTCGTCCAGTTTCACCCTACAGGCTTAGTGCCTTCTGGAATTTTGATTACAGAAGCAGCACGGGGAGAAGGTGGCTACTTGCTTAACAACGAAGGCAAAAG
This sequence comes from Dehalococcoidia bacterium, assembly GCA_012961565.1. Taxonomy (GTDB): domain Bacteria; phylum Chloroflexota; class Dehalococcoidia; order GIF9; family UBA5629; genus DTZC01. The sequence continues at coordinate 2,992 of DTZC01000028.1, read as the reverse complement.
GTTCATGGAAAAATACGCACCGTCAAAGATGGAGGTAGCCCCCAGAGACATCATCTCCCGTGCTGAAATAACGGAAATCGAAGAGGGTAGAGGGTTTCCTGGTCCTGAGGGGCTGGACTACATCCACATCGACTTGCGCCATCTTGGCGCCGATAAAATAAACGAACGTCTGCCTATGATTCGCGAGGTAGCTATGAGGTTCAATTTCATTGACCCCATTTACGAACCGATTCCCGTTCGCCCAGCAGCCCACTACTTCATGGGCGGCATACACACTGATATCAACGGAGCCACTCCAATGCAAGGCATATGGGCAGCAGGAGAAGTTGCCTGTGTTTCACTTCACGGTGCTAACCGCCTTGGCTCTAACTCCACAGCCGAGTGCCTCGTCTGGGGCAAAATCACAGGTGAGGAGGCAGCCAAATATGCCGCCAAACATAAGGAGTCGCCTCCTTTCAAAGAAACGAGGTTGAAAGAGGAAGAAGCAAGGGTCTTCACTAGATTTAGCTCCAAAGGCAAAGAGAGTGCTTACCGGCTACGCAAAGAGCTGCAGAGAATTATGGACAGCCAGGTAGGAGTGTTTCGTACTGGCTCTGGACTCAAAGAAGCCCTGGACAGAATACAAGAAATAAGGCAGCGTCTCCCAGACATTAAGGTAACAGACCGTAGCCGCACATACAATACTGACCTGCTCGCCGCTTTAGAGGTAGAAAACCTTGTTGACTTGGCTCAGATTATCGTCACTGGAGCTCTAGCCCGCACCGAGTCGCGTGGTGCTCACTCCCGGCGAGACTTCCCCAACCGGAATGATGATGATTGGCTAGTACATACCCTCGCCCACTATACACCCGAAGGACCACGACTTGACTACATTCCAGTGACTATCACAATGTGGCAACCAGTCGAAAGGAAATATTAGGAGGACTGGCAATGACACAGATACAGCCTCGACGCAATTACCTGGGAGCTCTGGGCTGGATATGGGCTGGCAATTACAAGCTGGAACGGTACCTGTATATATTCCATCGAATAACCGGGCTGGGAATACTCCTTTTTCTGCTGCTCCACCTGGTTATGACCACTGTATTCCGCGTCCAAGGCAAGGAGGTCTGGGAAGCCACGATGGAGGTCCTTCACAACCCTTGGTTCAAGGTCGGCGAATATCTGGTAGTCGTTGCTTTCCTTTATCACGCACTAAACGGGTTGCGCCTCATAATACAAGAACTGGGCTTCGCCCTGGGGCGACCCCGACCTCCAATCTATCCCTACAAGGATTCGCTCCGCAGGAAACGTTATTGGACGATACTCATCATAAGCATAGTTGTAATCCTGTGTGTAGTATTTTTCTATGATTTCATCGCAGGAGGCTGGTAAATGCGTAACACATACCTGTGGCTGGCACAACTGGTTACCGGGGTACTGATAGCAGTCCTGCTAAGCATACATATGGTACTGATGCACCTCGACGCCATCCTTAGCTTCCTCGGAGTCGATATCAAAGACCCGACTTCATGGCACTCCATGATAGAACGGTCGCGCGAGACTCTCTGGGCCGGCTTGTATATAGCATTGCTGGCTATCGTTCTGTATCACGCTCTAAATGGACTGCGAAACATAATACTCGAGCTGGCACCATCTGCCGCAACCGAGCGCATCATTACCTGGACAATCATCGTTTTCGGCACAATCGCCTTTGTCTGGGGAACTTATGTTCCCATAAGGTTGTTATCAGGCTAGATGTTATCCGACAAGCATCCTCAGGAGGCACCATGGACAAACAGGTAGTATTCAAAGTTCAAAGATATGAACCTGAGGCTGACGGTAACCCCCATTTTCAGGAATTCAAGATACCAGCCAAGCGGGGGATGACTATACTCGATGGGTTGATATATATAAAGGAAAATTTAGATGGCACCCTTGCTTTCCGCAGCTCGTGTCGTATGGCTATCTGTGGCTCTTGTGGCATGCTCATCAACAACTATCCCCATCTCGCCTGCCACACACAAATAGAAGAGCTTCGCTCCGACATAGTGACAGTAAAGCCTTTGCCGAATCTGCCAATTGTTAAGGACCTGGTTGTCGACTTAATCCCATTTTTTAATAGACATAAATCGATTAAGCCATACATTATTCATCCTGACACCAAGGAAATGGAAAACCCGACTGCTGAATTCGTCCAGTCACCGCAGGCACTAGAGGCTTTGCTACAATTCACCTACTGTGTAAAGTGCGGCATTTGTATTTCCGCCTGCCCAACCTCAGCGAGTGACAGGCTATTTCTCGGACCACAAGCACTAGCTCAGTGTTACCGCTATTGTGCGGATACTCGGGATGGAGGTGAGGAAGAACGACTCACTGTAGTAGACAAGGACCATGGCATTTGGCATTGTCACCTTGCTGGCGCTTGCTCAGAAGCCTGCCCTAAAGGTCTGGATCCAGCTCTGGCCATCCAGTTGCTCAAAAGGCGATTGATAATCCAAGCCATAGGACTCGGTAGAAAGAAACAACCAGCCTCCATAGTGACACCACCTGCTGAAGTTAAGCCTAAAATACCTTTCCCCGAGTTCACTGCGAAGAGAACCGAATAAGCCGCTTGGGAGGACGAAATGAAAGCTATCAGTATAAGGTCACCGCTTGACGAGCAGACCATTGAGAGCCTGAAAACTGGTGACCAGGTCTTCATCACCGGCGTCATCTACACTGCCCGGGATGCTGCTCACAAACGCATGGTTGAAGCCTTGGAAAAAGGCGAGAAGCTACCCTTTGACCTCACCAATCAGATTATCTATTACATGGGACCAACCCCAGCCAGACCGGGACAGGTCGTTGGTTCCGCTGGACCGACAACCAGCGGGCGAATGGACAGCTATGCACCTCGCCTTATGGCTGCAGGTCTTAAGGGCATGATTGGCAAGGGCAACCGCTCGCAGGCAGTCAGAGATGCCATAAGGAAATACAAAGCAGTGTATTTCGCCGCCATAGGTGGGGCCGG
>DTZC01000027.1 GCA_012961565.1 Dehalococcoidia bacterium | reverse complement strand
CTCGACCCTGAAGGGTCGAGGCTACATCGGTGGATTAATATGCACCAAGAACGGGTTGTTGCTAAACAGTCTCCTATTTCCCTGCTTGACTGTCACTAAGCCAGAAAGTACCATTTAGCCAATTTAAACACTTTCAAACGGAGGTAATATGTTAGCTTTAGAGGGAATCAGGGTCTTAGACCTGACTCACCTGGCGCCAGGAGCGTTATGCACCATGATCCTCGGTGACCTAGGAGCCGACGTCATCAGGATTGAAGCGCCGCCAAGTGTCGGCGGGAGAGGTGCTGGGCTGGGCACGTCACCCACGGGTAACGAAGGAAGAAAACGAGCCGCCTTTGATGCTCTAAATCGGAATAAGAGGAGTCTGGGACTTAATCTCAGGGAGGAAAGAGGACGTGAGGTTTTCTATAAATTGACACAGACGGCAGACGCCATCGTCGAAGGTTTCAGACCAGGGGTGGTGAAGCGTTTGGGTGTAGACTACGAAACGGTTAAGGCAATTAACTCACAGGTCGTTTATTGCTCTCTCAGCGGTTATGGACAGGATGGTCCCTACAGCAAATTCTCAGGGCATGACATTAACTATATATCCATAGCCGGCGTCCTCGACCTGATTGGTCAGTCCGAGCAGCCACCAGTTGTGCCACTCAACTTGATAGCTGATTTTGCCGGAGCCTCCTTACACGGGGTTATCGGCATCCTAACAGCTCTGGTGACTAGAAGCAAAACAGGTAAGGGGCAATACGTGGACATAGCTTATAGCGACGGGGCAATGTCTGTGATAACCTGGTTTATCAGCCAGCACTTTTCCAATGGTGCCTTGTTCCAACGAGGCAGCACCTGGCTTCATGGCGCCTATCCCTACTACGGTGTTTATGAGGCTAAAGACGGTAAATATGTCACCATTGGCTGTGTCGAACCCTGGTTTTGGGAGAATCTATGCCGTGCCCTGGGCAAAGAGGAATATATTCCCTACTGTATCTCACCAGAGCACTTTCTGCACAAACCCGAAGGTGACAAATGGACAGAAATCTCTTCCTTCCTGAAACAGGTCTTTCGGACTAAGACCAGAGATGAGTGGTTTGATTTCCTCTCTCAAAAGGATGTGCCGGTGGGCAAGGTCTACAGCTTGGACGAGGTTTTCAGTGACCCGCAGGTACTGCATCGCCAGATGGTTATAGAGATAGAACATCCCACTGTAGGCAAAGTGAAACAGCCCGGGATTGCTATCAAACTTTCTGAGACCCCGGGTAAGGTAAGAAGGCTAGCACCTCTCTTTGGTGAGCATACCGAGGAAATACTGCAGGAGCTAGGCTATACTAAACCTCAAATAGACGAGTTGCGTCAAACCAGTGTCATAGGCTAAAATTTGGTAGAGGGGGTGAAAAATCATGCCAGCTAAAGCCTTTGTGCTTGTCGAGACAGAGGTAGGTAGAACTAAAGACGTTGTCATGGCTCTACAGAATCAGAAGCTCAAGGAGATAAAATCGGTTGACCTGGTGACCGGTCCTTATGATGTCATCGCTGTCGTCGAACATGATGACTTCAATGCCATCGGCAGCCTGGTTACCGAGAAAATCCACCCAATCCCTGGCATAAAGAGAACGGTTACCTGTCTCTCTATCCGTGTTTCATAGTAGCCCAGACCGATGGAGTGCATTTTCTGCCGTATTATCGCCGGCGAAGTACCAGCTGACATAGTCTATCAGGACAGTGAACTCCTGGCTTTCCGGGACATTCATCCACAAGCACCCACACATATTCTGATAATGCCAAAAGGGCACATCGCCTCGCTGACAGAGTTGACCCGCAAGGAACAAGCCTTGATGGGGCGGCTCATCCTGCTGGCTAAGGAGCTAGCGGAGAAAGAAGGTGTAGCGGCTAAGGGCTATCGTCTGTCAGTGAGCTGCGGTGCTGACGGCGGGCAGCTTGTGCCCCACGTGCACTTTCACCTTCTCGGTGGACGGAAATTGGATGACCAACTAGGCTAGAGGTTCTAGTCACCGCCGGCAAGAGATTCCAGCTTCAGCATTACCTCCTCTATAGCCTCATCTGGAGTAGAGGCGCCAGCAGTGACGCCAATGTGCTTCTTACCCACCAGCCAATGTGCACTTATCTCAGCAGCCGTCTCTATGAGATGTGTCTCCACGAGGGTTGAGCATACCTCAGCTAAACGCCGGGTATTAGCACTATTGCGCCCTCCGACTACTATCATAAGCTCACTTCTTTCAGCTAGTTCCAACGCTGCTTGCTGGCGTTTTAGCGTCTCCCGGCACAGGGTATTGATGATACGCAGCTCTTGAATCCTAGGCCAGAGAATAGTGATAACCCTGTTGATAAATTCGATAAACCCGGGATAACTCTGTGTAGTCTGAGCCAGGATGCCTAGACGGTGAGGTATGCTCAAATTGGCTACTTGAGATGCGTCCGTCGCAGCTACAGCATTACCACCTGCCCAGCCAAGCAAACCTTTAACTTCAGGATGGTGAGCATCACCAAACACAATAATACGGAAGCCATCTGCAGCCAGCTTTCTAGTAGCTTCCTGAGCATTGCGAACAATGGGACAGGTGGTGTCAATCGTCCTAAGCTGCCTAGCCTCTATCTGAGACTGCAGTTGCAGCGGTATGCCGTGAGAGGGAATAGCGACGATTTCATGCTGAACCTGGTCAAGCCCCTCTACCACTTTAACACCAAGCTCAGCCAGCCTGGCTACTACCAGCTGATTGTGCACAATGGGTCCCAGGGTGACTATTCCCCCGTGCTCCCTAGCCACATCTTCAATTATTGTGATAGCCCGCCTGACTCCAAAACAAAAGCCAAGTTCGTGAGCTTTTTCTATTTCCACTTTGCCCGTGTATCTTAGCTTTAACAAGTAGTCCCGATCGGCTTGTATTTGCCGTGGTATCGTGGTGGCAGGACAGCAGCGAGGTGACCCATTATGAACTCAGTCAACTCCTTCAACTTTGCCTCGGTCGGCTCGCCTTCCACTGACGGAAGTGTGAAGGGCTTGCCAAAGGTAATGGTTACCTTTGGACGGCTGAGCCAGCCCAGACCTTTAAGCTTCTCCGTTCCACAGATAGAGACAGGGATGAGAGGCACCCCAGTACGCAAGGCTATAAGAGCACACCCGTGGTACGCCTCCTTCAAGCAGCCAGCCTTGCTCCGTGTCCCCTCTGGGTATATGCCGAACAGGAGACCTTTCGCCAGTACCTCCTCTGCATATTTCATTGCTTTCTGCCTTTCTTCAGGACTACCACGACGGCGCACCGGGTAGGCTTCAGCAATATCCATCAGTATGCGGAAGACAGGAATTGGCCAGTAGTAGAATAGTTCCTCTTTAGCCATAATTATGCTGTCCCGGGGAAGAATGCCGATTATGTGCAAAGGTGGGTCTATTAGATGAAGGTGATTGAAGACAGCAATGATGGGTCCTTCGGCAGGCAAGTTCTCCTTGCCTTTTATCTCAAGCCGAACCAGACATCTCAACGCTCCTTCAACTATCGGTCGCGCTATCTTAAAAGATAGCTTGGAT
>DTZC01000026.1 GCA_012961565.1 Dehalococcoidia bacterium | reverse complement strand
TCACTACCAAAAAGAGCTTCCGCAACTGAACTACTTATGTTCTTCAACCGATAGCTTATACTCATCTTCTCTTCCCTCACATCCAGCCTGATTTCCTTTTCCACCTGGAACGGCAGGGGTTCTTTACCTATTCCCAAGATTCCCCTGCGCATTAGCTTTACTGCCAATGCCTCATCGCCATCAGCTATCGATAATTCATACGACCCGGCAACAAAATCCCCCAATTCGCTATGGGATAGGCTGGCAAACTCTTCCAGTAATGCGTCTGGACTAAAAAGGTGGTCGATAAGGCTGGAACGAGGATATCTGTCATACATCAAAGAGCCAGCCACCCCTGTATCCTTCACTCTTATCAGCTCATGGATACTGGAAATCCCACCCTTCTTGATTCCTGATTCCTGGCAAGATGATTCAGCCAACACTCTATGATAAGCTTCTGGCCGCCTGCATAATGTGCTCAACACATTATAGCTTAAGCGACGAATATCCCACTCAAATATAGAACCCCCCTCTGCTAAGCTAAAGTAGACGGAAAAACTATCGCTATCGACAAGCAATTCAGCATTACCATCCCCATCAAAATCAACCACCTCCCACTCTACCCACCTGCGTCTGGGACAGAAGGCTCTCCTCCAAAATAAGCGCCGTCTGTGAATTGTGCCATCAGCCTTTTCCTCAGCCTGAATAAGATGGCTGTAGGTAGTAGCCCGGATATCAGCCAAGTAAATTCCACCAAAAATGCCGTGCCAGTAGGGACAATTGCATTGCGCCTTCCACAGCTCTTCAAGCCCACAATCCTCCTTGCTCAAAGTCAGGGCTCGGTAAACTTTACTGTGAACACGGAGCATTTTCTTGTGCATGCGGTTAATCTCAGGATACTTGACCAAAAAGTTACGCCACAGACCGCTGTACGCAAACTGGACCATATCCCCACGACCTTCGGCTTCAAGACAACGCTTAAAACTGGTATACTCCCAAGACTTGTCAGCCGGTAGAGACCACTCCAGCATCTCATCATACGAAGCACAGGGAAGGTAAACTCTACCCGCGGGCGGAAACCGTTGGACATACTCACCCAATGGAATTGTATGCAGCCAGTGTTGATTGGCTTCCAATTCAGTGAAAAAGTTCTCTACCCACCCCTCCTCCCAGCAGTACTGATAAGTACCCGGCCACACACCGAACTTCTCACCATCATCGCCTAATATGGCTATCCTATTTTCTTCCGAAGCTTCCCTGTCAAGATAATCAAGAACTTCTGCCACATCGCGCCAAGGTATAGAGTAACGCAGGTGCTTACTGATGGGAAACACTTTCACACAGAAGCCTTGCTCCTCAGTCACATAATAGCCGAAGAGGTCCTTATCCTCCAGCCCTAACGATTTGAAGGCATTGTCGTCAACCAGTGTCCATTGCATACCTGCTTCGGCTAAGCTCTTAGCCAGATGTGGTTCCCAGACTCGTTCTGCCAGCCACATCCCTGTAGGTTTCAAGCCGAACTGTCGATAAATAAAAGCGCTCATTTTGGTAATTTGTCCCACTTTATCAGCATCAGGAATGGCAGGTAAGATAGGCTCATAATAGGCACCGCCCATAATTTCCACCTGATGCCGTTTGACCAGATTAACCAGGCGGCATAAATATTCGGGGTGGTCTTGCTGTAACCAATCGATGAGACAGCCGCTGTTGTGCAGAGAGAGACGCACCGCGGGATGTCTTTCCAACGCTTCAAGCATCGGTAAATAGGCTCGCTGATAAGCCTGCTCAAACACCCACGGGAAATTACCCAGTGGCTGGTGATTGTGAATAGCCATACCGAGGTAAATGCGCCTCAACCGTGCCCCCTGCAACTAGGCTTCACTCTTAGGAACTGCTAGTAGCTCATCCCAACAATGAGAAAAATCTCTCACTACGACTGCCCCTTTCGTATCCTATCCTTAGCAATCTTTAGTTTGGCATCAGCATCAATGACTTCTTTTCCAAATAATTCTTTCGCCTTTATTCCAATACCCCCGTTGAAGATTGGCTTCCAATTTTATGCCGCCGGCGCTTTGCATGCATATCTATCGCACTTCAGGGTTCTTAAGTCTCCGCAACTCATCCTCGCTCATAGTACTCTGCAGCATAGCCGGAAACTTGGGCGGATACAGCC
>DTZC01000025.1 GCA_012961565.1 Dehalococcoidia bacterium | reverse complement strand
GGCATTATGATGTCCAAGACAATCAAATCAGGCTTCTTCTGCCTTGCCTCAGCCAATGCCTGATCCCCATCATAGGCAACTATAACCTCATAAGGCTTGCTCTCCAACACCAGCTTAGTTGCTTCCACAAAATCCTTATCATCATCGACAAGAAGAATCTTTCTTTTGCCTTCCATTATCCTGTCACCTCCTGAAGACATTTCACCCGAGCTAAACCCGCTCTTTCCGCTCCAACAACTTTGCTACACAGCCCAACAAAGCCTCTGGTGATATAGGTTTTTCCAGATACTCGTCTACGTCAAGTTGCCGACCAGTCTCCAGTTCATAGCGGCGGCGGCTTGCCTCTTCCCGCACTGAGCTGAGAATGAGGATAGGTATATCCCGATACTCGGACCACTCAGGAGATTGAAGCTCCTTATATACAGCAAAACCGTCCATTTTGGGCATCAAAAGGTCGAGAATCATCAGGGTTGGCTTTGCCTCACGGAGCTTATTCAGACATTCCACACCGTCCCGGGCAACGATTACCTCGTAACCTTGGGATTCCAAAATCAAACTTATAACATCAAGAATGTCTGGGTCATCGTCAACTACTAAAACTTTTCTCTCTGTCATCGGCTTCAAGCTGCTGGAATTATATCAGATAATAATAGCATAAATCCATGTTCCCTTCGACATCCCATTATCGAGATGCAAGGTAAAGCTTCAATCGCACCTTAAGCCCCTCTTCAATTATTGGACCTAACTCACCTTTTGGGAAGCGTAAAGCAAAACCTGCTCCCTTTGCCAGTCTCCGCACATGGACTCTCAACCCATATCTTCCCCCCGTGCGCCTCTATGATTCTTCTAGAAATAGACAAGCCCAGCCCTGTCCCTTTAGAACCCACGTTACTTCCTCTAAAAAAGTCTTGAAAGACTTTGGGTAAGTCCTCAGGAAGTATACCACAGCCGGTATCGGTTACCTCTACCAGAATTTCGTTGTCCGTCTCCATCGCCCGCACGCACACCTCACCCTCGGTGGTATAATTAATGGCATTATTCACTAAGTTGGTTATCACCTGCTGCAGCCTTGCAGGAGAACCATACACAGTAGAAAGGTTCTGCGGTACATACACTGAGAACTTTATTCCTTTCTGATTTGCCAGACTAGAACCCTCTTCAACAAAACTATCAATAATCTGGGCGAGCGAGACCTCGGTCATCTCCTGGACCAGCTGTCCCATTTCAATGCGGGGAATGTCTAGCAAATTACTAATAAGATTAAGAAGTTCTGTAATCCTTTGGCTTGCTCTCTCCATCATGTGTCTTTGTTTTTCATTTAACTCCCCGGCAAATCCACCAAGCATCACACTAAGAAAACTCTGTATCGCAGAGAGGGGAGCTTTCAAATCATGAGCAGCGATGCTTACAAAGCGAAGGAACTGCTTCTTTTCTTCCTCAAGCAGCTCAGCCCTTTCTAAAGCAATTGCCCCTAGGTTCGCCAAAGCGCTGAAAAAGTCTATTTCCTCATCAGAAAAGCGGCGTGCCTCGGAAGTGTATATGCGCAAGATACCAATGACCTCCCCTCGACGCACAAGAGGCACAGACAGCATCGATACTATGCCTTCCTTTTTAGCCTGTTCCCGGTACTGCACTCTCAGGTCGGCACTGGCATCAAGGATCATCACTGGTTTACCTTCAAGAGCCTGTGCCAGTGCAGCATCTACTCTCACCGGTCCTTTTCTGACGTACCAGTCGCTCAAGCCACAAGCGAGGGTATGCACCAACTGTTGCCGGTCTGGAGTGAACAGCATCAGCGAGCAACCTTTAGCATTAGCTGCATCACATGTGGTTTCCACAATGGTCCGCAGCACTTCATGAGGAGCCAGATTAGAATTCAGTTTTTGGGCTATGCTATAAAGTAGCTGGTAACGCTGCCCTTCTTCCATCTGTCCAATTACACCGACAGGCAAGTGTATTTGCCACTTATACCCTGATCACAAAGTACAACCCAAGCGTATATGCAACTAGATGAATTTGTCAAGCTTCATACCTGCCAAGAAAATTGTTGACTTTACGCCCTCGAACTTATAATTGCAAGCACCTCTCAAGCCGCTACTGGAGGACGATAATCTGCCCAAGGTCGCACAGCCTCAAGCTGTGCTGCCAGACGAAAAAGAGTGGCTTCGTCACCAAAGCGCGCTATGAAATGTGCGCCTATGGGCAAACCGTTCCCATTCCAATAAAGCGGCACCGACATCGCTGGCTGCCCTGTAATGTTGCAAATTGGTGTAAAGGGACAAAAAGACGCAGCACGACGCTGGGCCCAAAGAGGGTCTTCCGGCGGCGAATCAAACTCACCCAGGAGCAACGGCGGCTCAGCAAGAGTAGGAGTAAGCCAGATATCGTAGTCCACAAAAAAGCGGGCAACATCACGAGCTACTCGTTGGAGTGCCGTCACAGCCTGCAGATAGGTCACCGCACTCTGCCGCCGCCCAATTTCGTACATCACCCAAGTGGACGGCTCAAACTGGGCTGGTTCTGGTTTTCGTTTCAATGCAGTTGCTGCACTGTCTATAGTCCAAGCACATCCCGCAGACCAGATGGTCATGAAGGCACGGCTTACCATCTCACCGTCAACCTGGGGAGCTGCTTCGCTCACCTCATGCTCCAAATCAATGCACAACGCCACCGTCTCAAGCACAGCATTGACACAGTCACTATGCACTGCAACACCTGTAGCTGCCTTGGTGGTAAAAGCAATACGTAATCGCCCAGGTGAGACGCCAACCTCTTTCACAAAAGAGCGCTTGGGTGATGGAGCCCAGTACGGGTCACCCAAGTCTGGTCCGGAGGTAGCATCAAGCAATGCAGCACTGTCCCGAACCGTCCGGGTGACAGCATGCTCAACAACAAGCCCGCTCATCATATCACCAAAACTAGGACCCAGTGGGTTCCGCGCTCGGGTGGGCTTAAGCCCAAAGACCCCGCAACACGAGGCTGGGATTCGAATCGAACCTCCACCATCATTGGCATGAGCCATCGGAACCATGCCAGCAGCTACAGCGGCAGCTGAGCCTCCGCTAGAACCACCCGCAGTCCGCCTTGTATCCCAAGGATTGCGAGTAGGACCGAACAAACGAGGCTCAGTTGTCGGCAAAAGTCCCAACTCCGATGTGTTTGTCTTTCCTAATATAACCAGCCCAGCTCGTTTCAACCTTTGCACTAGCTCGCTATCCCTAGGAGACACCATGTCTCGCAAGAAACTAGACCCGAACGTCATAGGCGCCCCAGCACAAGAAGCAACGATGTCTTTAATCAAAAATGGCACTCCAGCAAAGGGGCCTTTCAATTGCTTGCCTGCCACTGCAGCCCGGGCCTCTTCGTACAAAGGTGTCACCACGGCATTAAGCACAGGATTTAACCGCTCAATCCTGTCAATTGCTGCATCCACGAGCTCAGCAGCCGTAACTTCCTTCCTGCGAACCAACTCAGCTTGGGCAGTGGCATCAAGAAAGGCTAACTCCTCCAACTTCACCATTCTTAGCCTCTTCAGTTGCCAAGGAGCTACTTTCGCAAACGCCTTAATTCAAAGACAACAGGATTCGCAGGGTCTGGACAGGCAACGGTAGTCTTATCCCTGTCCTCTTCCCAGGGAAACTCACCGCCAAACTGCAAAACCGAGATAAAAGGAAATAGTGCGTAAAACGCCCACGGGCACATATCCGCAGGAGTCCTTTCAGCGATATGGAATTCATCACCAACTTTGTGCTCCAGACTGCAGGTCCCCTCTTGAGATATCACCTTTGCCACCACCTCATAAAACTCCATTTCGGTCATATTTGTGCCTCCTTCCACTCTTAATTCTACCGCAGAATCAATTTTACACCTTCCCGGCTGGAGCCCGCCAGTCCTGACAATGAGAGTTTCCACAACTGCAAATTTTTCTAATGGGCTACATCAGTAAGTGGAAAAAAACAATAACACTATCCACACCGCGGTCCATCCAGGCAAAGGCAAGTCTTCAAAAAATCAACAACCACCAGCATATCCTCGGACACTGGCTCAAGCAATGATCAACCCAAGTGCCCCTCTAATGCTCAAGCTCACCCCCAGATATGGTACCTCCATCCACGTCACGATTCCAGCTATAGATATCACAATGCCAGGACGGCAGGTACAACAGGAGAAAATACTACAATAAGCCACTCAAGAGGACATACTTGCAACCAAGGGGACAGTCAGTAGGCTCTTGAGGCTAACTTTAAGTTCTTATTCGATTTCTATCTTAGCTCCGGCTTCTTCCAGCTTCTTCTTGATAGCTGCTGCCTCTTCCTTACTAACCCCTTCTCTCACCGGCTTGGGGGCGCTCTCTACTAGGTCTTTCGCCTCCTTCAACCCCAAAGTAGTCAGTTCACGCACCGCCTTGATGACGGCTATCTTGTTCTCACCAACTTCCCTTAGGATTACGCTGAACTCTGTCTTTTCCTCTTCTGCTGGCGGTGCTGCTCCAGGCACACCTTCAGCCGCAGGCGCTGCTGCCGCAGCCACTGCTACCGGTGCTGCAGTTACCCCAAATTCCTCCTCCAAGGCCTTTACCAGTTCAGACAATTCCAGCACTGTCATATTCTTGACCGCGGCAATGATTTCGTCCTTGCTCAAGGCTTTGACTCCTCCTGACGAAACACCTTTTGCCTTGGATTCCTTGGTGGCTTTCGGTGTCTCCCTTTCGACCTTTGCTTCGCCTCCAGGCTGTTCAGCTTCCATTTGTTCTTGTGTCATTTCTAACCTCCTTCTTCAGCCTGCTGAATTCTAGCTTGTATTACATTCAATAATCCTCGCAAGGGTGCATTAAGACAACCATATAAGGATTGTAGTGGGGCTGCAAGCTGCCCGACCAGCCTGGCAAGCAGAACCTCCCTAGGAGGCATAGCAGCCAGAGCAGAGATATCAGCAGCAGTGAGCAGTCTGTCACCCAAGATTCCACCCTTAATTTGTAACACTAAGCCAGTAGAACGGATATAGTCTCGCAACACCCTAGCCGGTTCCACCACATCGTCATAGCCAAAAGCTATAGCCACAGGTCCAGTCAAGAACGTTTCTAGCTGCTTTTTCCCTGCCCTCTCAGCAGCAAATCGAGTAAGCGTGTTCTTTACCACGCGATAATCAACGCCAGCCTGGGTCAAACGTCGCCGCAACTGCGCCATCTCTTTAGCCGAGATTCCGCGGTAATCTGTAGCTATAGCGATAGCACACCGAGACAAGCTGGCAGCCAGCTCATCGATAGTCTGCTCTTTCTTCTCTCTCAACATAGTCACACTCCTAAAAATGAAAACGTCCTTGCGCCATGACACAAGGACTTACATCAGGTTCCCAAGAATCTGACAAATAAGCGTACCTCGGCAGGCATACTTTTTAAGCACTGCAGCACCTGCTGTCATGGGCACAACGTTTGAAAGCTTGCTATTCAATTGACAAAGAGCCGAGCACCAAAATCACGATAACAAAGGCTTTAAATCAAGCCTTATCCCGGGCCCCATAGTAGTAGTCAAGAAAGCACTCTTGATATATTGTCCCTTGGCACCACTTGGTTTAGCTTTCACCACAGCTTCAATTAGAGCAGCTAAGTTCTCCAACAGCTTCTCATCATCAAAGCTGACCTTGCCGATAGGGACATGAATAATCGCTGTTCTATCCAAGCGGAATTCCACTCTGCCTTTGCGAGCATCCTCAATAGCTCGGGGCAAGTCCTCCATCGGCACCACAGTCCCTGACTTAGGGTTAGGCATCAGTCCTCTCCGCCCCAGTATTTTGCCCAACTTCCCCACCTTACCCATCATATCTGGAGTAGCTATACTCACATCAAAATCAAGCCAGCCTTGCTCGATTTTCTTAATAAGCTCGTCACCACCCACATAATCAGCACCCGCCACTTCAGCAATCCTGGCTGCTTCACCTTGAGCAAAAACTAGTATCCGCACCTTCTTGCCCAGACCATTAGGAAGAAGAGCAACACCGCGCACCTGCTGGTCGGCACTCCGGGGGTCAACACCCATCCTCAAATGCAGCTCGACAGTTTCATCAAAGCCAGCAAAGGTAGCCTTCTTTGCCAACACTATAGCGTCACGAGGTGAATAAGCACTACTTCTATCGACAAGCTTGGCTGCTTCCCTGTACTTCTTGCCCCGGACTACCATGAGCTACTCCACCTCGATTCCCATACTGCGAGCGGTGCCAGCAATAGTCCGAGCCGCACCTTCCAAGTCGGTGGCATTCAAGTCCTTCATCTTGAGTTTAGCTATTTCATAGAGCTTTTGGCGCGGCAATGTTTCCAGCTTTTGCCGTCCAGCAGTGCTGCTACCTTTCTCGATGTTCAAAGCGCGTTTCAACAAGTCAGAGACCGGTGGCGTCTTAGTAACAAAAGTAAATGACCTGTCCTCATATACCGTTATCTCCACCGGGACAATGGAACCTACTTGGGAGCTTGTCTGCTCATTATATTCCTTGCAGAAAGCCATAATATTAACCCCGTGCTGCCCCAAGGCCGGTCCGACCGGCGGAGCTGGTGTAGCTTTGCCCGCTTCAATCTGCAATTTAATAATAGCTTTGACCTTCTTCGCCATTTACAACCTCTGTACCTGCAAAAAGTCGAGTTCCACGGACGTCTCCCTTCCAAAAAGCGTCAGCAGCACTTTCACTTTGCCTTTCGCCACATTTATTTCATCAACCACACCAACGAAATCAGTAAAAGGACCATCAACTACACGAACACTCTCCCCTTTCCTAAAGCCTACCTTGACCTGAGGGGCACCTGCCATCATTTGCTTCAAAATAGCGTTCACCTCTTCCTCAGCTAAGGGGGTGGGCTTATTACCACTACCGACAAAGCCGGTTATGCCTGGCGTATTACGTACCACACTCCAGCTATCATCGTCCATCTTCATCTGGACAAGGACATAGC
>DTZC01000024.1 GCA_012961565.1 Dehalococcoidia bacterium | reverse complement strand
CGAGGTTAAAACCTCGGGGCTACAGGCAAAAATAAGGGCTGGCTAAAGCCTTACAGCTACATTAGTAAACAGTCTCTTCAAACAACTATTGATATATCTGGCAAACAAAGGTAAAATGTTGCGGGGTTTTGTGCTTGCCCCTGATACTAGATATTCCGTCATAGATTACATGCGCATATGTTTGCTCAGTTATAGGAGCTATCAATATTCCGGAGGACAGGGTATCTACATTCGCTACCTGAGCCGTTCCCTCCGCAACTTGGGACACGAGGTTCATGTGGTCTCAGGTCCACCTTACCCAGAACTGGATGATGGCATAAGATTGATTAGACTGCCCAGCCTTGACCTGTATTCACTGCCTCGAGTCAACCGCCTCTTCATAGACCCTCGAAAGCTGAACTCGGTACCTAATCTGATCGAATGGCTGGGGGTTTGTTTGGGGGTCTTCACCGAGCCAGCGACCTTCGGCATGCGAGCCTACCGTTTCTTGCGCCACCACAACCATCACCATAGCTACGATGTCATCCATGATAACCAGAGTTTATCTTACGGTATCCTGAAGATAAAAGAATCCGGTATTCCTGTAGTGACAACAATTCACCATCCTGTTACCATCGACTTAGAACTGGCTGTCAAAGCGGCTAAATCGCTGTGGCAAAGCTGGGGTATCAGACGATGGTACACCTTTATTAATATGCAGCGCAAGGTGGCTAAGAGGCTTTCTCACTTTATCACCGGGTCACAAAATTCTTATCGCCAAATTATCGATATCTTTGAAATACCAGAGGAGCGCCTTCGAGTAATCTATGACGGGGTGGACAGCTCCATCTTCAGCCAGAGGCATGACGTTAAGCGTCTGGAAAACCGACTTCTGGTAATAAATAGTGGTGATACGCCACTGAAGGGCTTGAGATACTTGTTAGAAGCTGTAGCTGTACTACGACAGCAGCGTCAGGTGGAACTAATAATAATCGGAAAGCAAATGGAGAATGGCTACACCAAAGGTTTGACTGACCGCCTAGGTATTGCTGGCTGCGTGACTCATCTGGGACAGGTAACCACCGCTGAACTAGTACGCCAATACTCCATGGCTACCATGGTGGTGGTGCCATCCGTTTATGAAGGCTTCGGCTTGCCAGCCGCAGAAGCCATGTCCTGCAGCACACCTGTAATCTCAACCACTGCCGGAGCACTGCCTGAAATTGTCGGTGATGCCGGTATACTGGTGCCACCGGCTGATACCAAGGCACTGGTAGAAGCAATCGCCGGTCTGCTCGATAACCCGGGCAAACGTGCCCATCTGGGCAAGCTGGGACGAGAGCGGATAAGACGCATGTTGAACTGGGAAAACACAGCCAAAGAGACCGCAGAGGTCTATAAAGAGGCCGTCGAATATCAAAACAGCATTCAACAAAAGAAAATGTTTGTCTTAGGAGAAATCAAAGAATGAAACGCAGAACGCGCGCCGGTTCTCCCCTGAAAGACTACCTCGTACCGACAGTCAATTCTATTATCACTATGCAGCAAGCCAGCGGTGCCATCCCCGGTCTCGAAGATGCCATTACAGACCCCTGGACTCACGTGGAAAATGCCATGGCGATTGACATCGGTAATTACCACGCTGAAGCCGAGATTGCCTATGATTGGCTTGCTGGAACCCAGTTGAGCGATGGTAGCTGGTATGCCTCGTACCAAGATGGAAAGCCGCTGGATACATCCAAAGTCTCGCATGTCATCTCCTACATTGCAGTTGGTGTGTGGCACCACTATCTCATAACCAACGATATTCTCTTTCTCAAGAAGATGTGGCCTGTTGTCTGTGCCGCAATCGACTTTGTGCTGGACATGAGGGGTCCCAACGGTGAGATTTACTGGGCTAGAGATAGCACTGGCAACATCTACCCCACAGCATTAATAACTAGTTGTAGCTCAACATACTTGAGCATTAAGTGTGCCCTTTCAGTTGCTTCGGTGCTAGGTGAAGAAAGAAATGAGTGGCAACAGGCAAACAGTGCCCTGGCAAAAGCCATTCAAAACCTGGCGCGTTTGTCCGAACCACCACATGGAAATCAGTCAGCATTTGCCATGGACTGGTACTATCCAGCACTGTGCAGTGTCATCAACGGCAATGATGCCAAGAAACGCCTGTACAACGGCTGGAACAGGTTCGTCATTCATGGCTTGGGCTCACTTTGCAGCCTGGAACAGGGATGGGTGACAGCAGCCGAGACAAGCGAGTTAGCCATCACTCTGGCAGTACACGGTGAATATGAGCGGTCAGCCACAGTTTTCAACTGGCTGCACCAGATGCGAGATGATGACGGGGCTTACTGGTATGGTATCGCACTACCACAACGGGAGGTGTGGCCTGAAGAAAAACCAACCTGGACTTCGGCAGCAGTAATACTGGCAGCCGATATGCTACGACCGATGTCGGCAACCAATCTGCTTCTCGACCATCACGGTCTAGTGACGCCTTAGCACACCGAGCGTATTGGTCATGGGCAACTCCTGAAACAGCCCCGATGCCAGTGCCAACTTGTATACCTCATACGGAGCCTGTCCACCCTTACTCGGGTCTAGAAAGATGTCGTGGAAGACCAGAAAGCCACCGGATAACAGGTGAGGATGCCAGCACTGATAGTCTGCTGCCACCGCCTCATAGCTGTGCCCTCCATCTATGAATACCAGCCCCAGCGGTATAGCCCAGTCACGAGCCACCACGCGTGATTTAGTCACCATGGGCACAACCACCTCATCCAAGCCAGCCCTCTCTATGGTCTTCCGAAAATATGGGAAGCTATCAATCAACCCCGTCTCGCTATCAAGAAGGTCAGGGTCAAAATACAATTCGCCGGGCTGTTGCTCCTCAGACCCTCGATGGTGATCGATGGTGAAAAGAGTTCTCCCTTTTATCTTGCAGGCGGTGCCCAAGTAAACCGTGGACTTACCACAGAAGCTTCCTATCTCGAGACAAGGTCCCAGTGAACATGCTTCCAACGCCAATTGGAACAGCCTTATCCCCTCCTCCTCAGCCAGAAACCCCTTTACTTCCAAAACAAAAGATGGGACCAGCCTTTCGATTTCCATGTCCATCATACAGTATAGCATAATGTATGCCAATTCTACCGATTCCTGGCAGGTCGAGACACCAGTTCTGCGCTCTTCAAGCTAGACTCAACAGTGCCGATTCACCCCCACCAGGCCAATCGAGCACCGAACTCTTAAAAAATTCTAGAAGTTCATTACTTTCAGTATTGACAAAACCTTTCGAACCTGATAAATTTAATTTGATACACGGGAAATGCTCAATGGATGAAGTAGAACGGCGCACAAGGCTGAGGCAACTAGTTGAAGACGTTGGCATCCTCTTTAACGAGCTGGGCTTGCCCCGAATGGCGGGACGCATCTTGGGTTGGCTATTGGTATGCAGTCCACCTCACCAGTCAGCCACAGAGCTCAGTTCTGCCCTCGGCGGCAGCAAGGGCTCTATCAGCTCTATGACACGGCTGCTCATCGAAGTCGGGCTAATCGAGCGGATGTCCCTGCCACAGCAGCGTATCACCTATTACCGCATCAAGCCCGGCGCCTGGCACGAGATAATGAGAAACAGAATGGCTCACTTGACCTCAATGCGACAGCTGGTTCAGAGAGGACTGGAACTGGTACCTAGGCAGGATGTCCAGCTCGAGAAGCGTCTTCGAGAAATATTAGACTTCTACACCTTTTTCGAGCGGGAACTGCCACTACTGCTGGACCGCTGGGAAAAACAACGAGCAAAAGCCGAAGCTAGCCGAAATTTGACTCGAGTTACACCGTAATAAAGAATGGAGAGCTACGTGAGACTGAACAACAAGCTAGCCGCAACAATCACCATCCTGTTACTTCTTGCCACCATGGGCACAGTCAATTGTCGTGGAGAACCGGAGGAGACCGCTGAGATTCAGATAGCTACAGTTGAGCGCGGCGACCTCGTGGTGACCGTCACCGCTGATGGCAACCTAGTAATGCCCCGCGAGGTCAAACTCAAGTTCGGCACGCCGGGCACCGTGAAGGAGGCGTACGTGGAAGAAGGGCAAAAGGTGAAAGCAGGTGCGCTGTTAGCCAAGCTGGATGACACCGCACAGCAATTAGCCCTAAAGTCAGCCCAGTATAATGTGGAGCTGGCATTGAACGAGCTGGTGGAGAAGATACACCCCGCCTTGATGGGCTATCCCGGATTATACCCTGATACCAGCGCTGCCCTCCGCGTGGAGCAAGCCCAGGAGGAACTGAGAAAAGCAGAGGAATTCCTGAAACAAAGCCAATACCTGGAGGCAGCGGCTGAGCTGCGACTGGCACAGCACGATTTAGAAGCCAGCTATAAAATATTCAACGTGCCCCAGATACAAAAGTCCTTGTACTCCTCCGCCGATTTCCTGGGCACGCTGGTGGCACCAATCGAAAACTACCCCGATGTTTCCAGGGCAATCGAGCGACTGGAGCAAGACATCGATAGACTGGCTGAAATACAGAGGCAGCTGGGACAGGGTGACTACCAGCAGGCACAGGCTGAACTGGCTGTAGCCCAGGACAAGCTACAGCAAACCTATCAGCTGGTCAAGAGCCTCAGCGGCAGAATCAGGGTGTCGCAGAGGATTGGTGAGTGCTGCTGGCAGCTCATGAGTCAAGGCTACGCAGTAGATGCAGCAACCGGGCTGATGCCCGTACCCTATCCTGATACCTCCACTGCACTTGACTGGCTGAGACAGGTTGAGCAGAGCTTGCAAGAAATACAAGCCTGCAAGCAGAGCGATAGCTGCGATGCACTGGAGATGTCTACGCTTTTGCGCATGGCTCAGCACGGCATCGACATGAGCCAGGACATCCTGTCAAACAATGAGCTGATTTTCAGGAGCGGCGTCAACCTCAAAGCCCTGAGAGCTTACAACCTCAATATCCAGCTGGCTGAAAACGAGCTAAGAAATGCCAAGGAAGAGCTTATGAAGACGGAGATACTGGCACCGTTTGATGGCACCGTGGTCGATGTCGGCGTGAAAGAAAATGACCAGCTTTCAGCATTCGATTATTCAGCCAAGACCGCCATCCACCTGGTGGACACCTCTACAGTGAAGATGGACGGCATGGTGGATGAGATAGATATCTTCAACATAAAAGAGGGGCAAGAGGCCATTATCACCATAGATGCCATGCCCGAACAGGAGTTCACCGGTAAGGTCACCTTTATCTCGCCTTTCGGCACCCAACTTGCCGGGGTTGTTGAGTTTCCCATAACCATATCCCTTGACCCCAGTGAAATAGAGCTAAAAGGCGGACTCACCGCTACCGCCGACATTATCGTGGAAAAACATGAAAACGTGCTATTGATACCCAACCGGGCTATCAAAGGCTCTCCCGGCGACTACTGGGTTGAAGTGGTAATTGATGAAGAGACCTTGGCAACGGAAAAACGCCCTGTGGAACTGGGCGCTCAAAACGAGGACTTTACCGAGGTGCTCTCAGGCTTAAGTGAAGGGGAAAAGGTGCTAATCGATTAAAACATGATTAACCTGGAAAACATAGTTAAAATCTATAAGATGGGAGACGTTACAATAACGGCGCTAAACGGCATAACCTGCCACATTGAAGCTGGAGAAATGGTGTCGATTATGGGACCCTCAGGGTCGGGTAAATCAACCCTGATGAATCTCGTGGGTTGCCTGGACAGACCAACTTCCGGTACATACAGACTGGATGGCACCGATGTCAGTCAATTGAATGATGACCAGCTAGCCGAGATAAGGAACAGGAAGATAGGCTTTGTTTTTCAATCCTTCAACCTGCTTCCGCGGGTTAGTGCTGCCGCCAATGTAGAACTACCTCTGGTCTACAACGGTGAAATCTATAACCATCTTCGCCTCCGACGCGAGCTGGAGAGTCTCGGCCACCGTTACACCTCCCGGACCGAAGAACAGGGTGATGATTCCCAACACGATGAGCCGCGCGCTGCTTATACGCGCCCCATCTACCAGGGTG
>DTZC01000023.1 GCA_012961565.1 Dehalococcoidia bacterium | reverse complement strand
GGGCTGCTTTTGCCCTGGGCTGGACACCCTGCATTGGTCCCATACTAGGTGCCATCTTGACCTTGGCTTGGAGCTCACAGACAGTGGGCGAGGGAGCTCTATTGCTGACTGTCTACTCTCTGGGGTTGGGCATTCCTTTCGTTTTATTGGGTCTGGTCTGGGGCGCCATTATGCCCCTCTGGAAGAGTATAAACCGCTATCTCGGAGTGATTTCCGTAGCCAGCGGTGTGCTGCTCATAGTCGTCGGCATTCTCATACTCACCGGCAACCTAGTCTGGCTCAGTTGGTAGGTATCATCATGAAACCGGACCGATAACCGGCAAAACGAGGAGAAAACGTCGAATGAAAGCTAAAGCACTGGTAACAATCGCAGTCGTCATCGCTATAGCCCTTACGGCGCCAGCCTGTGGAGGTTCTGCCACCATCCCAGAGGTAGGAGACAAGGCTCCTGGCTTCACGCTGACAACTATCAATGGCGACACCTTGCGTTTGAGCGACTTTAGAGGCAAAATTGTGCTGCTCGTGTTTACCAGTGTCAACTGTAAAGAATGCGAGGACCAGATGCCATACCTCCTCGAAGTCTATCAGCGGGCACAGGGAGAGCTAGTAGTATTGAACATCTATCACATAATCTATGACGCCAGGATAATCAAGGATTACGTGACTGAGAAGCAATTAACGACTTTCCCTGTTCTACCCGACCCTGAGAACAAAACTGCAACTGCCTATGGTGTTACACGCTTCCCTCCGACAAATTTCATCATTGATACCGAAGGGTTTGTCAGATACAAGAAGGTAGGGCCTTTCCAGAGTAGCCAGGAGATAGAAGACATACTTCAGTCCCTGTAACTTCTGAGCCTAGATATTGCTTCAGAACATGACTCAGGTGTGTAGTAATATTTTTTTCCTAAGAAAAGCAACCTTAAACGGTGACTAACCATTCGACGCACAACCTACAGGCGCTATAGCATCATGCTACCCAGAGAGAAGCCACGTTACCAATCTTCATAAAAGTCGCGGTAGTTTGTTTCGCTTGTCTCAAGATGTATAATAATGGATAGTTTTTCATAGCAAAAAGGTGCATAGTGACAGGAATAATCAGGTGTCCTAACTGCGGTCAAGAAATCGATTCCAACAGTCGCTTTTGCCCCCGCTGTGCTACTAGAATATGTCCTGGCTGCCATGGAGTTATTCCCCCAGGGGTAAAATTCTGCCCCCACTGTGGCTTTGCTGTCGGTCCTGCTATCACCGGCGAGGCAGAACAGGCAGCACCTCCTCCCTCTACTCCACCATCCACCACGCTGAGCCCGACTCCAATACCAGGCAGTGGAGAACGCCCCACAGGATGGCAAACACCCGGTGGTTACATCACCGGTCGTCAGGAAGTGCCATCCCCACAGCCTACACCCGTACCGTCCGTCTCAGCAACGCCATCACAATATGGTCCCCCGGCCATGCCAGTCCCAACACCCTACAGTGGGATACAACCACCACCCAGCGTTGGTCCTAGGATGCCTAGCGGACCGATACCAGCGCGCAGATTCCCCCTGGCAATAGTGACCGTTATGGTTCTTTTCGGTGTCAGCCTCCTTGGTTTTGCCATCTGGAGTCAGGGCTGGCTGACAGCCCCCATCACCGCTACCCAGCAGTGGATCGAGGGAATCGAGTGGCCGGGATGGTTGCCATTCGGTCCTGCTGATACCACTCCACCTGTGATTCAAAATGTTTCTGTTTCCGACATAACCCAGAGCAGTGCTGTGGTTACATGGGAAACCAGCGAGCCAGCTACCAGCCAGGTGATGCTATGTGAGCCCGAAGGAGGGTGTACTTGGACAGAACTAGATGAGACCCTAACCACCACTCATTCAGTCAGCTTGAGTGACCTCAAGCCAGATACTTCCTATAAATTCACCGCAACCTCCACAGATGCTGGCAAAAACCAAGCTATTTATGAAGGAGAATTTACCACACTACCTGAAACTACTGCAGTGGCACTGCTGATTTCAGAAATTACCACGTCAAACCTTACCGACGCAAGCATCACCATAAGCTGGAAAACCAACAGCCCAGCTTCAAGCCAGGTGGAATATGGCATCAGTGAAACTTATGGGGATACCACGCCATACGTTGAAAGCCTGACTACAGAGCACAGCGTCACCCTAACAGGACTCCAGCCCGATATGACCTACCACTTCAGAGTGATATCTAAAGACGCCGCTGGCAATGAGGTGGTATCTGAAGATCGCACCTTCACAACCGGTAGCACCGTGTCGGTTACCGCCGAGGTGGCTCCGGAAGTAGGTAAGCGGGCTCCAGATTTTACACTCCCAGACCTCAATGGCAACGAGGTCAGTTTAAGCGACTTCCGTGGCAAACTCGTCATGGTCACCTTTTGGGTAGATGTCAGATACGCCATAACTCATATGCCTGCTGTCCAGACGTTCTATGAGAAATGGTCAGGTGAGGAATTGGAAATACTCGCTATTAACTGGCAACAGAGCAAGGAGCAAGCGGAGACGTTCGCTAAAGACAAAGGGCTCACCTTTCCTATCTTGCTTGACCAACAGGGAGAGGTAGCTGACAAATACAGGGCAAATCCGAGCTCTAATCCCACCACTCTGTTCATTGATGAGTGGGGCGTTGTGCGCAAAAGGCAAGACACAAGCTTCAAAACATACACCCAGATAGAAGAAATAGTCAAATCCCTGTAGCTCACCACTATTCCATCTTAAATCAAAGTAGGAGCCAGGCTGACCGTGAACAGAAGTAAATGGTACCTAGTAATTATCTTAGGAATAGCCCTAATGCTCAGCAGCGTGCTGAGCGGCTGCAGCAAAGGGAACGTTGCCCATGCTCCCGATTTCACGCTGCCCTCCCTTGATGGCAGCACAGTTACGTTGAGTGACTTCAATGGTAAGCCGGTGGTGCTCACTTTCTGGAGCATATATTGCCCCGCCTGCCAGGTTCAAATGCCCTATCTTCAGAACTTCTATAACCGGTGGTCAAATGAGAAGGTGGTTCTACTGACCGTAAACGCTGGAGATAGTGCCGCAGCAGTAAGCGCCTTTATCGCCAGTAGCGGCTTGAATTTCCCTGTGCTGCTTGACCTGGACAAGAGCACCTCTCGCCTTTATGGCATCCCCGGTGTGCCAGTGACATTCTTCATCGATGCCGAGGGTATTATTCAAGCATACAAGGTTGGCTCATTCCAGAGCCGGCAGCAGATAGAAGACGTGGTGACAGAGGTATTCCCAGCTCTGACACTCATCCCTCAACCTAAAGCCGCTCCTGAAATAGGCAATACCGCCCCCGACTTCACCTTACGCACCATCTACGGTCAAATCTACACTCTGAGCAATTTCCGGGGCAGAACTGTATTACTGAACTTCTGGGTGAGTACCTGTCCCGCCTGCATAGATGAACTGGTATATTTTCAGACAGTTGCTGATAGGTGGTCAGACGAGGAACTGGTAGTACTTGCCGTCAACGTGGGAGAGGAAGCACTGACCGTGCTCTCTGTTACCGACAGCCTGGGACTGACCTTGCCGGTACTGCTCGATCCTGACGGTGATGTCTGCACCACATACAGACGGGGTTGTCCCACGACCTTTCTCATAGACGAAAACGGCATCATCAGAGCCATCAAGGACGATGCCTTCCAGAGCCCTGAGGAGATAGAGAATATGCTCGAATCTTTACCATAAATGGGCTGGCAGTTGCCCTCTCGCTGCTTCATGCCCAGAATGGAATTCCTCGAGCTTTTTGTTCCGTTATCATCGTGCAGTGTGTCTGTTATCCAGACGAGGAAGCCTAATAGATTTTAGTATCTCCCTAACCAGCTACAGGCTGTAGGAAATGCTGTCAGCCATATAAGTCCAAAACAGGGATACTTTGCTGAGACGCAGGCTAGACCCAAAGAACTCTCGCATTCTCTTCAAAGACTAACAGCGCCCGGTGGGTTTCCGCTGTTACTCTTCGCTGGGGTTAAGCTCGCCCTCCTCTTTGTGATGCTTCAATCTGTTTATTGCCTGTTGGATCTTGGCTTTATTCCATCCGATGCCAGCCAGGGTATGGCGGACAAACTCAAAACTCGCCTCATATTCCGGACTGACTAATCCTGAAACCCCCAGGCTGTCAAGGAGTTCAATCTCACGTCTTCGATGAACCCGGGCGATGATTTGAAGCTTTGGATTCATCTTCAGGGCAGTCTTGGCGGTCGTCACAGTAGCTAAAGGGTCGGGAAAGGTAATGACCAGCACGCTGGCTTTGTCCAGCCCGGCTAGAGAAAGTACGTGGACATTGCTGGCGTCCCCATATATGCAGGGCTCACCTTCACGGTGCAGCTCCGAAATACGTTCAGGGTCCATCTCAATAATGAGATACGGTATCGCAAGGTTGCGCAGGCTGCGAGCAACATTTCGCCCCACTCTGCCATAGCCGCAGAGCACTACCAGATTTTCAGGCTGTGACGACTTCAATCCTTCAGAAACAATAGAATCGCCTGTTAGGAGCTCCCTGACGGGAGGAATGCCAAGTGACCTGGGATACAGCACCGAGACCAGCCCCATCAATACCGGGGTAAGCAGCATGGTGATAACCGTGCTGCTTATGACCAGCGAATAAATATGTTCTGTTATTATTCCAGCATTCATTCCTGCCTGGGCCAGGATAAAGCCAAACTCTCCCATTTGAACAAGCCCAGCACCTACAAACACAGCCACGCGCCCACCATAGCCAAAAAATCTGGTGATACCGAAGCAAATCAGGAACTTGAGACCTAAGACAACTCCAACAAGCAAAAGCACCGCAGTCCGGTGCTCCACCACAAACTGTAGACTTAAGAGCATACCCAGTGACACAAAGAAGAGGGTGGCGAAGACGTCCCGCAGTGGAGTTACCTCAGCTAGAGCCTGATGAGCAAATCTTGACTCTCTAAGCAGCAATCCGACTACGAAAGCCCCAAAGACTATAGACAAGCCAAAGATATAGGTGGCAATGGCAGCTCCAAAACACAAAATGAGAATCGTTAGCAGAAAAAGCTCACGCGACCTTACTCCAGCCACTGTGCCTAGCAACCAGGGTAACACCCAAATTCCCAGGATTATCGCCACTCCTAGGAAAAGAACTGCTTTGCCAAGACTGACTGCAAGACTCGTCAGCAGTACCTGTGGTGTGGCACCAAATACAGGCACCACCACCATCATCAGCACCACACTCAAGTCCTGGACAATGAGAATAGCCACCATGATACGCCCGTGCACCGAATCAAGCTCACCCCGCTCCATAAGGAGCTTGAGACCAACCATGGTGCTGCTCAACGAGATAATAAGCCCAAAGAAGGTAGCATCCGATAGAGTCCAGT
Source organism: Dehalococcoidia bacterium (assembly GCA_012961565.1). GTDB lineage: Bacteria > Chloroflexota > Dehalococcoidia > GIF9 > UBA5629 > DTZC01. The sequence continues at coordinate 7,542 of DTZC01000023.1, read as the reverse complement.
CAAATATCAGCCACCCTGCCGCCATACCTAGAGCAAAAGTTGCCGAAATCTGGGCTATACCACCCCAGATGCCGACCCTGCCTACCTCCCAGAGCTGGCTGTAAGATATCTCCAGCCCCACGGTAAACATCAGCAGAGCGACGCCTATAGTGGCTAGTGTCTCAATTAGTTCCAGGTCGCTCACTATGCCAAAACCGTGAGGTCCCAGGGCAACACCTACCAGCAGATAGCCTAAAATCACTGGCTGTCTTAACCGGTGTGCCACCATACCCCCAACTAGGGCTGCTGCCAGCACGATGACGATATTGACAATGGGGTCAAATCCTGCCATAATCCCTTCCAGTCCCGAATCAACCTCATTCTAGCATATCACCCGATAACCGAACCAAATAAGAAGGAATGGCTAACAGGTGAAGATGTCAAAACGCAGCAGAATTTGTAACGTATGGAGGAGAGACAATGTTTGAAACGCGTATCACCGAACTTTTTGGTATCAAGTACCCTATCATTCAAGGTGGCATGATGTGGATTTCACGGGCTGAGCTAGTCTCTGCCGTATCCAATGCTGGAGGTCTCGGCATTTTGACAGCATTCACCCATCCAACACCCGAAGAATTAGCTGCCGAGATAAAAAGAACCAAGGAACTCACTGATAAGCCTTTTGGAGTCAATATCACGCTTTTGCCAACACTCCGTCCCATAGACATTGATGGCTACTTGGACACGGTGATAAATGCTGGCGTTAAGATTGTGGAGACCGCCGGCAGAAATCCAGAGCAGTATATGGGGCGACTCAAGTCAGCAGGAGTAAAGGTAATACACAAATGCACTGCCGTCCGCTTTGCCCGCACCGCCGAGCGAATAGGTTGCGATGCTATAAGTATTGATGGCTTCGAGTGCGCCGGACATCCCGGTGAGGAAGATGTCACCTCGCTGGTGTTGGTTCCCCTCACCGCAGATGCTGTGAAAATACCTGTTATTGCCTCCGGAGGCTTTGGTGATGGACGTGGGCTTGTTGCTGCACTGGCACTGGGAGCAGAAGCAGTTAATATGGGCACCAGATTCATGGCAACTAAAGAAGCGCCGGGGCATCCCAAAGTGAAAGAGTGGCTGATTCAAGCTTCGGAGCGCGATACCATGCTGCTGTTGCGCTCATTCCGCAACACGATGAGGGCTCTGAGAAATCCCACCTCTGAGAAAGTCTTGGAGATGGAGAAGCAAGGAGCAGATATACACCAGCTGGAGTCGCTCATAAGTGGGAGAGCAGGGCTGAAGCTTCTTGAGGGCGGGGACGTAGAGAATGGACTACTTAGCGCGGGTCAAGTGGTGGGGCTCGTCCATGATATACCCGGTGTCAAGGAGCTGATAGACAGGATAATGAAGGAGGCTGAAGAGGTAGCCTCTCGCATAGGTGCTCAGGGCATTTTCAAGCCATTACGCAAACCAGTGTCTGAAGCACAGTAAACGCTCTGTTGAAAAAGTCCAGCGAAGCAGAATTTTCGCCCTGTGGGGCAGGTCTTTTACACCGTACAAACAAACGTGCCCGGGCACAGTCAATCTACGGTGCTCGTTCTCTTCAACCACTGAGAGTATTCTGGCGGCAATAAATCACGCCCCTCCAAAAGGTGACCAAGATATCCCCTGCTTGGTTTTAATCCGCTGCTTGTCTGCCAAGGTTGTGCCACATAAGTTGTAGCTTCCACTTCTTCTCCGCTGTCCAATCTAACTCTCACCGGCATCCTGCGATAGTGACAGAGATGCCCTTCATGCTCATCAAGTCTCTTTAAGTCTGTTTTTTGAATTTCGTAGATGATACCCTCGACAACACCTTTTTTCTCTCTTACTATATTTGCATAACCCTCCTTAGGCTTCCCAGAAGCAACTTTGTTGAATTCCAATCTCCATCCCTCCAGGATTGCATGTTCTCTTCTCGAGAATTTAACTCTCCTTTTGATGATTCTTTCCCGGTTCATATTCGAGCCGCAGGCAAAGTAGAGCACGTAATAGCACTCCCAAAGCCTGTCGCCTAATTCCTATAGATGGACCACATCGGAGGATTTGCCCGGCAGTCCTATAGCCAGAAACATCAGCAGCAGGTCCTTAATCTGATTGGTTACCAAGAAATTCTGCCGCACATGTTCCTTCCCATTCTGCCCCAGCCAGCTAGCATATTCTGGATTGGTCAGCAACCGCTTGAGATGGTAGGCAGCTCCCTCCACGCTGTAGCATAAAAGTCCAGTTAACGCATTCTTGACCTGCAGTGGTATGCCGCCAACTGCTGAAGCCACCACCGGTTTTCCCTTCCACAAGGCCTCACTTATGGTGAGCCCGAATCCCTCCTTCAACGACTTCTGGATGATAACTGTGGCTGCCCTCTGCAACGCATTAATCTCCAGGTCACTCTCAGGTGGAACCAGCAGCACATGAATATCCCGGTTTCCATTAGCACGCCTTCTAACCTCCTCGAGCACCTCTTCAGACTCCGGGTCATCTGCTGCTGTCCCCCCAGCCAGAACCAGTTGACAGTCTACTGCCTTCTTCACAATCTCAAAGGCTTCTAGCACACCCAGCGGGTCCTTGAGGCGGTCGAACCGGGAAATCTGCACCACCATAGGTTTGTTTGACGTCAGACCGTACTTGGTCAACACGGAATCAACCGTGTTCTGGTCTATCTCTCTGTTCTTGTCGCTCAGCGGGTCTATTGATGGTGTAATCATAAATTGACGAACCGGCAGCCGCTGGGCAAAGTTTGGTGCCGAGAAGACCGCCGCATCATAATCGAGAACGAACTGCCGAATGAAATTCCACACCCGTTTGTCTGGCTTGGAAATATCGATGTGGCACCTCCAGACCCAGTTCCTGCCCACCTCTTTTTTCTTAGCCACCAGACCCACCGGCTGCGGGTCCTGGATAAAGAAAATGTCCCCGTAGAAGCTTAATTCCTCCAGGTGCTGTTTGGTTACTTCACGGAACAAGGCAAAGTCCTGTGGCGAAATCTTCTCCTTTTCGCCATGGAGAGCATTGTGGAACTTCTTGGTTACTTCGAAGAATGTCTCATCGCCACGGATTACGTCCCACCTCGCGTCAACACCCAGTTGATTGAACAAAGGCACCATATGCCCCAGAATCTCCGACACCCCACCTCCGATGAATGTAGAATTGATAATCTGGACGACCTTCCCTGATAGTTTCCGAGCCAGGGCTCGCAACTCTTCGATGCAGCTTTTACTCACTATCGGCTCGTAGTCCTCCAGTCGGGGCTTTGACTTAAGGCGAATTTCACTCTGCAACTGACTATCACCTCTCCGTGTCACTTTATGCGTTTCTCAATCAACTGGATTATCGCTGACCTCAAACCCTCCAGTGTATAATTGTAGGGGTCAAGATAGGCTAGCTTTTCTGCCAGATCTCTGTCCCCCAGGCAATCCTCGATCCAGGCTGAAAAGTCATTAACACCTTTCCTCAATCTCAACCTCGCCTCAAAAACATGGTAATTAAGGGAATTAAGGCTAATCTGCCTCAGCACTTCGACAAACTCTCTGAGGTCATGAGCCACATAAGGAGTGGGCAGCACGAAGCTTATCGACTTGATGAAATGAAACTCTCGCCCCTCGCTCACAGCTCGCCCATCTGGATTCTGTGCCAAATAGTCACTGATAACCCCTTCGATTCTCGCTCGCAGGGCATCAATGGTGGGGAACTCAAAGGTATCGATACTGGCTAACTTCTCACCTAATGTCTCCTCACCCAGCTCATCACTAACCCATAGGGCAAAGTCATTAGCTGGCTCGGGAATTAGATAGTGGTGTTGCTCCAGAAAATGATGGGTGTGGAAATAAATCACCGATTCGGGGACTTCTCTCAGCAGAGCAAGTAGCTCCTTCAAATTCCGGGCTTTAAGACCTGTCAGCTCCTTTAAACACAAGCGGGTGTAAAAACGAAAGGGTTTGGAAGCTTTCTTTAGGGGACGACCATAGTTAATAATGGTGCTCTGAACCAGCCTGTTATTAGGTACTAAGATAAGATTACCATCCAGCCCTCGAATTTTGGTGTTCCTCCAAGTCACCTCGGCGACATAACCGCTTTCCCCTGACCCCAATTTTATAAAGTCACCGACCTTGAGCTGTTCCCCTTGAACAAGCTGGAAGCCAGACAACAGGTTCGCTAGCAGGTCTCTGAAAGCTAAAGCTGCCACCAGAACTCCAGCAGCTAGAACTAGAATAACAGGTGTCGTCGGTGCTCCCCAGATATCAAGCAGCATTAGAGCACCAACCACGGCAATGGCAGCTCTGGCTATGTTCACCAGCAGTCTTTCCAATGGCTGCAGAGGCTCCACCTGCGCTATATACAACCGCAGCACCTTTTCACTGAGGCTGGCAACAACCCAGGTCAGAGACACTACAAACAGAGTTGCCAGTATTTTGTCAGCTAAAACCTTGGTCGGAGCGCTCAGCCCGGAAGCATGAATAGCCAAAAAGGCTCCCAGTATCAGGAACCAGTGAAGGAACGCCCCCCTTGTGGTTTCGATAACCAGCTTGCTGCCCTCCCATCTCCCCCTTGCTGCCCAGCGATTAAAGGCTCTATAAGCAGCCCTCCTGACCCACAAGCCTACCACATAGGCAGCCAGAAAGACTAGCAGGGGAATAACAATATGCAGCCAGTTTTGTGTCAGCCAGAGCCAGCACTGGGTTAGCCACTCAACCAGAACGTTTTCAGACGTCATAGCATCTTCAAAAATACTACTACTTCTTCAGGTGATTTCAAAAAGTAGCGGGCGCTTGACCTAGAGTTTCCTTCACCGACAAAAATTGAAATACCCTTGTTTTTCTCAATTGCCTTGAAGCCATCCTCATCGGTCAGGTCATCCCCTAGATATATGGGCAGCACATTACCTTTGCCCCTTGTCTCTCTAAATTTGGCTATAAGCCAGGCTATCGCCTTGCCTTTATCCCAGTCCACAGGTGGTCTTATTTCGTACACCTTCTTGCCTCGGGTAACTCGTATCTGACCGGTAACGTGGAGCGGGTCGGCGATACGGCTGAGGGTATCTCTTATTTTCTTCTCCTCCGCTTGTTCAGCTGCACGGTAGTGGACACTCAACGTTAGACCTTTGTCCTCAACAAATACCCCTTTAATGCCTCTCAATGCAGCCGATAATGCCAGCTTGAGCATCTGAAGAAAAGGTCTCATCTCTTCCGCGATAGGCTCGAGAAAACTTGAACCGAAGCCCTCTATCTCTAGTCCATGATTTCCAGCATAAATAATGCCCTCAACGTTTACCTTATCCTTGAGGTCAGCTAAAGCCCGACCGCTGATAACTCCAACCGTATGGCGGTGGTCCCTGGCCAGCCTCCGCAGCAGCTTCTGTGTTTCCTGTGGCAGAGTGGCTAATTCCGGTCTACCTACGATAGGAGTCAGGGTGCCGTCATAGTCAGTGAGAAGCAAAATGTGGTCGGCTGACTTGAGACGTCGAGCAACTCCACCCCAACTATCGAAAAGATACTGCATATGGTATGAATACACCTAAAGCTTTAAGTCGGCTAATTCGGAGAGGATACCCCCCGCCCAGCGGTAAATGTTGTTTTGCCTCACTATCTGGCGTAGCTTCCTCATCCTCTCTTGCCTCTCCCCTCGTGGCATCTCAATAGCTCGCTTAATCGTCTCGGCAAAGTCGTCTATGGCGTAAGGATTAACCAGAAGAGCCTCGGTCAATTCTCTGGCGGCGCCGGTAAACCGGCTGAGTATGAGTACGCCGTCGTTGTCCACCCTAGAAGAAACAAACTCCTTGGCTACTAGGTTCATCCCATCATGCAGAGAACTGACAATGCAAAAATCCGCCAGTCGCTGAAAACCTAATAAAGCTGTCGGGGGTAAATGCTCCCTGACATATATTATCGGTCGCCAATTATCGGACTCGTACTTCCAATTTATCTCTTCAACCAGGTCATCAATTTCAGCATTCAATTCCTTGTACTTCTTAATATGCACCCGACTTGGCTCGCCTAACTGAAAGAAGACCAGCCGCTTTTGATACTCAGGATACTTGGTGAAGAGCTTATCTAGGGCTCTAAACCTGTGGGGGATACCCTTGGTGTAATCTATCCTGTCAATACCGATACCGATAATTTCATCACTCAGTCTCCATCTGCGTCGAATCTGCTCTATTTCTTTAACTACCTCTTGCCTACGCGCATCAATCGCTATACGGTCGAAGTCAACGCTTATGGGAAAAGACCGCACCAGCGTGGTCTCACCACCGCGACTGACCGCTGACCTTTCATAGTCAATCTTTACTTCGAGCATTCGTCTTACCGTCTCCAAGAAGTTCTCACAGTGATAACCTATGTGAAAGCCTAGAATATTGTTTCCTAGCAGCCCGTCCAGAATCTCTTCCCCCCAAGGACAAATTCGAAAGGCTTCAGGATTAGGCCAGGGGATGTGCCAGAACTGTGCGGTTATCACCCGGGCATTCTTAGCTTTAATCAAGCGAGACAAGAGAGCCAGGTGGTAGTCTTGAATAAACACAATCGCCTGTTTGTCACCAACCTCATCCAGGACAGCACCAGCAAAGAGCTGATTTACTCTCCGGTATGTATTCCAGTGACTCTCATCAAAGTTCGGAGGTGTATAGGCGATATGACATAACGGCCATAGTGCCTGGTTGGAAAAACCTAAATAATAACCCTCCTCCTCTTCTTTGGTCAACCACACTCGTCTTAAGGTGTAGGAAGGCTCATCAGGAGGGACCGATACATGACCCTTTTCATCAACCACATCTCTATCAGCATTACCGCTACCGTGAGCAATCCAGACGCCGCCACAAGAACGCATCACCGGGTCCAGAGCTACCGTAAGCCCGCTCGCTGGAACCAGACACTGAATTTCACCACCAGCCGAAGTGTGTATATAAGGCTCCCTATTAGATACCACTATGAACAAGCGCCCGGCTAACTTGGTTGTGACCAAGTGCTGCAAACCTTCCCTGGTCCAGTTTGCTTCACCAGCTGTGCTCATGGTGTCTGTATTGAATATCCTCATCGCAGCCCCATAATGTCAACTTGGTTGCCCTAGTTTCCAGCACGGCGGGGGCTAGAAACGATTAGCTTCCTTGGTATTGTCATCTTGATAAGTGACAGGGACAAAAGGAACGGAAGAAATGGCAAAGAATACTTTGGGAAGAGCGGAGGATTGTTGCCGATGATAAGAAACGCCTTTGCCTTCCGGGCATATCTTTAGCCCGTCAAGCTAAGAACGCCCCCACACACAGCATAATGCAGCCTAAAAACCGTTGACCTCTGGGATATGTGCTTATTTCTTTTCAGTAGCACCTTTCTTTGTCACCTTGCTTGTCTTCTTGGCATGCGCAGCACAGGTCTTGCACATAGCTTCCAGCTCCTTTCTCACTCACTTCCCCAAACGAAGCCCGGGGTTTTCTATTTCATTTATATCATCCCCACAATAACTAAGTCAAATTAAGGACAGGAGACTGTTTACTAATGTAGCTGTAAGGCTTTAGCCAGCCCTTATTTTTGCCTGTAGCCC
>DTZC01000022.1 GCA_012961565.1 Dehalococcoidia bacterium | reverse complement strand
CGGGGCTACAGGCAAAAATAAGGGCTGGCTAAAGCCTTACAGCTACATTAGTAAACAGTCTCCGTCGGCTGTATCGGTGCAGCAGGGATATATGATCAGTCGTGAGTCTTGAAATATATTGTCAGCGCAGTCACCGAGGTTGTGCAGCATCAGGTGTTCCAGGTCGGTAATAACTTTCCCGCGAAGCTGCTTTTTATCCACGAGCTAAAGCCCTGTGAGGACGGTGACACATCCCTCATTGTAGCCCCGACCTTCCAGGGTCGGGCAGCCGAGGCTGAAGCCTCGGCACTACATTTGTGGGTTTTATCCCTGGGGCGGCACATATTCGGGGAACGGGAGAACCATAGGGGAACAAGACACTTTCTTGGGCTTGCGATGCCGCTCACAGCCTGCTGGCTTTTCTTTTTGCTGCTGAGTCACGCTGTATCTTTGCCAGTGCCTTCTTGATGTCGCTGGCTAACCGTGAGCGCTCCGATTTCTTTATTCGATACTGGAACAGCCAGTAGGTGAACTCCTTGGACTCGCTCAAGGTTATGGATTTGCGTCTGGGGTACTTCTTTTCCTTTCTAAAGCTGTCAAGCAGAGGCTGCTGGGCTTCGCCGTAAATGCGGCGGTACGCCTTGTCCACTATATCGTCTTCTTTATTTATGCCCAGCACCCGTCGCTCTTTGCGAATTTCATCGACGACGGCAGCAATCAGCGCTTCTTCAGCGAGGACACCGTAGAGATAGTTGAGGTAAGCTTTATATTTAGCTGGACCGATTAGCGCCTTGAACTCCTCTCTCGATAGCTCTAATGGCGGCTGGTCAAAGAAGAGGAGGTTGATTTTCTCCTTTTCCGGAACGGACTGGTCGATTTCTTCGATGAGGCGCTCTGCCAGCAGCAGCCAGTCAAAAGCCTCACCGGCGATGAGGTAGCGGTAGTGGCGCCCTTTGTAATCCTCCTGAGGGCTTTTCCATAGCTTGATAGCCTCGAGCAGAGCCAGGTACCAGTGCCTACCCCGGGCTATTGCCTGCTTGAGGTGCTCAATCGCCCTGGCATCGCCTTCAGCGGCTGTCTGCGGGCTCTCCTTTAGCTCCCTGGTTGGCATTTTCATGGTCTTTGGTAAGTGCCTGCGAAAATGGTAGCTGGGCTGCTGGAAAGGCAGGAGGCGGGTGATGGTATACTATTTTGTCCCGAGAGAAGCCAGAATCTCGTCGACGTTTCTGGTATTCAGTATGTGCCGTGGCTGGCACCAGCCGCGGCGTGCCATACCCACCCCGAAGCGCATGAAGCCCAGTTGTGCCGCGCCATGAGCATCTGTACCCAGAACGAGCTTCACTCCCAGCTGGTGTGCCCGGTAGATGTGTATGTCTTTCAGGTCAAGCCGGCTGGGCATGGCGTTTATTTCCAGGGCTTTGTTATGCTCCACGGCTGCTTTAAAGATAGTCTCCAGGTCAACAGCTATCGGCTCCCGCTCACCGAGAAGGCGGCAGGTAGGGTGGGCGATGATGTCCACATGTGGGTTTTCTATAGCTCCCAGGATGCGCTTGGTCATCTGATATTCACCCTGGGTCATAGCCGAGTGGATGGCAGCGATAACTATGTCCAGTTGGCTCAGCAACTCGTCGGACAGGTCCAGGTTTCCGTCTGCCCGGATGTCGACCTCTATCCCGGTGAGGATGCGGATGCCGTCAAGCTGCTGGTTTAGACGCTTGATTTCATCAATCTGCTGTCGCAGCCGCTCCTCGTTCAGCCCGCGGGCGATGCCTCTGCCAGCGGAATGGTCGGTGATTGCCAGATAGCTGTAGCCCAGGGCTTTAGCTGCTTTAGCCATAGCTTCGATGGAGTCATGCCCATCGCTCCAGTTGGTGTGCACGTGGATATCTCCCTTTATGTCTGCCATCTCCACCAGCCTGGGGATGGCACCTTTTTCCGCCATCTCTATCTCGCCACGGTCCTCCCTGAGCTCCGGTGGTATGTACTGGAGACCCAGGCGGCGGTAAAAATCCTCTTCAGTGGGGAATTTTTCCAGCCTGTCGGTGGACAGG
>DTZC01000021.1 GCA_012961565.1 Dehalococcoidia bacterium | reverse complement strand
TTTTTGGCTTCAGGTATGGTGACTTCCCCGAAGTGGAAAATCGAAGCAGCCAGTACGGCTGATGCTTTTGCCAGTGCTACAGCCTCATAGAGGTGTTCCAATTTACCGGCACCGCCGGAAGCAATGACCGGTATTTCCACTGCCTCAGCTACAGCTTTGGTCATCTCCAGGTCATACCCCTCCTTGGTGCCATCGGCATCTTTGCTGGTGAGGAGAATCTCTCCGGCACCTAGTTTTTCCACCTTCTTCGCCCACTGGACAATATCTAGCCCGGTGGACTCAGTGCCGCTTTTGACCACTACCTCCAATCTGGGGCGTCCGCTGTCGGGCGGATTCTTTATGCCGTCAATGGCAACGACAAGCCTCTGCTTGCCAAACTGCTTTGAGGCTTCTCTTATCAACTCAGGGTTCCTTACGGCGGCAGTATTGATGGAGACTTTGCTGACGCCCAGGTTAAACAAGTCCCGCATATCTTTGATGTCCCGGATACCACCACCGACAGCAAAGGGGATGGTGACTTTTTCGGCTACTCTTTTGACCCATTCCAGTCTGGTTCCTCTGTCTTCAACACTAGCCATGATGTCAAGGAATACCAGCTCATCTGCACCCTCACGGCAGTAAGTTTCTGCAGCCTCCACAGGGTCTCGAGCGTCCCTCAGGTTGATGAACTTTATTCCCTTGACTACCCTTCCATCTTTAACGTCCAGGCAGGGTATCACTCTTATCTCTTTCATTTAATAACCTCCCAGAAACTGATTAACCTCTCATATTCCATGACAGTGCTCATGGCATGGTTTTCTGCTTCTATTCCCGCCTCCTCGGCAGCAGCCACAGGGTTTAACCCCCCGATAAGAATCATCCCAATCCTGTTGAGTTCCACGGGTATTTCACATACCGGTTCGCTGGTGTTACCCATCACTATTAGCCCGCCTAGTTTTGCCTCTTTCAGTTTGGTTACAACCTCTTCAGCAACTGGTCGGCACAGGGCTGGTATCTCACGGAAGTTAGCCAGGATTTTGCCGTTGCCCGTTCTGGCTGCATTGCTTACCGAGGTCATCCGGGCTCTGATGAATACCTCTGAGGGGTCTAGCGAGGAGCCAGCATAATGGATGAGTTCGACAAAGCGAAGTGGTTCGTGGTTGCGAACCTGAAGGATGCCACCAAACCGGGAATCCATGGGCACACCAGCCTTTAGCAAGGTCCCGTTTATTACTATGCTGCACACTGTTGCCAGTCCTATTTTGCCTGCGGGAACGGTAAGTTCACCTAGCTGTCCTCCTTCTGGGGCGATGGCTATCAGGTCGCTTACGCAAATCCCAGCGGCGAATACGGGCCTCATCGCTTGAAGTGCCCTATCGAATTTTGCTTTTGGAAAGAAAGAAACATTAACCGGTATAGCTCCGGTGCGTTTTTTCCAGTCGAAGTTAGTGCGGAAGGCAAGCAGTTCGATTCTGGGCAGGGCAAAGCCCACCTTGTCTCTAACCAGGGCATTGCTTAATTCTTCGGCACCTAACTCAGTGAGCAGGCGACCATCTCGGCTGACCAGCTTGGTCAACCCCCGCTCGTCCATCAGCTTGAGATGGTATCGCACTGCCCGTTCGCCCAGGTAAATCCCATGGTCGTGCAGACGGCGGGCAATCACCCTGGCCCCCAGCGGCTCGTGAGCCTCGCTCAGGATTTTGAGAATGAAAAGCCCCTTCCTCTCCACCTCTTGTGTTTCAAAGCCTATCATGCCATTACCTGCTGCAAAAGTTGCGGGTATTAGGTAACCGTTTGCCTATTATACAGACAGTTAGGAACATTGTCAACCCTGCCAGCGGAAAAGTCTAAACCACCTTGAATGTGGTTGGCTTTGATGTTATACTTGGTGCGGGACTGATACGTA
>DTZC01000020.1 GCA_012961565.1 Dehalococcoidia bacterium | reverse complement strand
TTAGCCTTGAGACAGTATGTTTCTCCATAAACTCCGACATATCGAGCCGTATCATGGCATCCTCATCGTCGAAGAGGAACTCAGCCAGAGCTCTAGCCAACTCTGTTTTACCGACGCCTGTGGGACCTAAAAAGATAAAGCTTCCTATAGGGCGCTTCGGGTCTTTTAGACCAGCCCGCCCTCTCCTGATAGCCTCGGACACCGCCGAGACTGCCTCATTCTGATTCACAATCCGCCGGTGCAGCCTTTCTTCCATGCGTAATAGCTTCTCAGCTTCACCCTCAACAATCCGAGAAACAGGTATGCCTGTCCATTTGGAAACTAATTCAGCTATGACCTCCTCATCAACCACATTATCAATCTTTTTTTCTTTGCGCCATTCTGCCTCTCTGCGGTCACGGTCGAGTTCAAGCTGAAGTCTTTGCGACCTCACCTCAGCTGCCTTCTGGTAGTCTCCCCGTTGTGCCGCTGCCTCTTCCTCATCTTGCAGGTGCTTTATCCTCAGGTCAAGCTCCTTGATATCCGGTGGCTTACTCTCCATATCGATGCGCAACTTGCTCGCTGCCTCATCAATAAGGTCAATCGCTTTATCTGGCAAAAACCTGTCTGAGATATAGCGCTGGCTGAGTCTGGCAGCAGCTACCAGTGCCGAATCATCAATCTTTATCTTGTGGTGTGCCTCATACCTCGGCCTCAGTCCGCGCAGCATCTCGATCGTCGCCTCAACGCTCGGCTCACCGAGGAACACAGGCTGCAGGCGGCGTTCCAACGCCTTGTCTTTCTCAATGTGCTCCCGATATTCATCCAGAGTGGTTGCCCCAACGCACTGGAGTTCGCCCCGGGCTAATGCCGGCTTCAACATATTGCTAGCATCTATTGCTCCTTCAGCAGCGCCAGCACCCACCACAGTATGCATTTCATCTATAAACAGGATAATTTCTCCGCTGGCTTGGCGGACCTCGTCCATGACTGCCTTCAGCCTCTCCTCAAATTCCCCGCGGAACTTACTGCCAGCAACCAGCGCTCCCATATCCAGAGCTACCACCCTCTTGCTTTTCAGGGAATCGGGGACATCACCAGATACAATTTTCTGAGCCAGACCCTCAGCAATAGCCGTTTTGCCTACACCAGCCTCACCAATAATCACCGGGTTGTTCTTAGTGCGCCGGGTCAATATTTGCATCACCCGCTTTATCTCATCATCACGCCCGATCACTGGGTCGAGTTTGCCCCGCCGGGCTAACTCGGTGAGGTCACGTCCGTATTTCTCCAAGGAACGATACCGGCTCTCAGCAGTAGGGCTATCAACCCGATGACCACCGCGGATATCCTGAAGTGCCCGGTAAATCTTCTCCTGGTCGACACCGACTTCCCTTAGAGCTGCAGCAGCCTCTCCGCTAGCCTCTCCGGCAATAGCAATCAATAAGTGCTCCGTGCTGATGAATTCATCCTTGAGTCGGTCAGCCTCACGGCCAGCATTATCCATCAGCCGCACCACCCGAGGGGTGGCATAGAGCTGTGCCGACTCGTAGGATATCTTTGGCGCACGGTCGAGGTCAGCTTCGAGTCGCTTCCTTAAAGCGCTTACATTGACACCCAATCTGGTTAGTATTTGAGGGGCTAAGCCGTCTTCTTGCTCAAGTAAAGCCAGCAACACATGCTCCACATCCCATTGAGGATGTCGATACCGGCTGGCGATGCTCTGTGAAGCAGCAAGTACCTCCCGAGCTTGTTCAGTAAATCTTTCTGGTCTCATTGACTTGCACTACTTCTCCCCAAACTCCTCCTTGATTAGCTTGTCCCGGTAGCTAGTAACATAGGAACATTCCGGTCCATTGCACTTTTCTATTTTGAGAGCAATCTTCTTGTCGAACTTCTGCCTCCTGTCCTCGAGAGCTTTCTGCTTATACCGGTTGTACCAAGCACATTTAGTCGACCAGTCCTTATTGACCATGATAGTGACAAAATCGTCAACCAAATCACAGCGTATGGTAGTTGCTGTAATCTGCCACTTGGCGGGCTGGAGTTCTGTCTTTGCTTTAGCCATCATTGACCCCCTTTTCTAGTTTTCTTTGACAGCTCGCCTCGCTTAAGCTGTTCAATTTGAAGCTCCATCTCTCGAATTCGGCGTTGCATTTCCACCATCTTCTCTACCATGCGCATGACCACTTCCACACCAGCCAGGTTTATTCCCAGGTCATCTATCAAAGTTTTGATATAACGTAAGCGCTCGATATCTGCTTCAGAGTAGTAGCGGATATTTCCTCTGGAGCGGTATGGCTCCACCAGACCGATTTTCTCATAGTAACGCAACGTGTGGGCCTCAACACCCACCATCCTAGCTGCAATGCTTATTACATATCTGGGTTCCGAATTCGGCGAACTCATTCTATCTTACCACCTCAGCAGCATCATATCAATACCTTAATTAGGGCGATATTTCCGTAACTGCTCAAAAAGCTGCCGTTCTTCGGGTGTGAGCTTAGTTGGCAATACCACCTTCACCCTAGCAAACAGGTCACCGTGTGAAGAATTGTTCAGATGAGGCATGCCCTGACCAGCCAGCCGGAAAACCTTGCCGTTCTGGGTTTCTGGTGGTACCTTCAGCATTACACTTCCCTTAAGTGTCGGCACTTCTACTTCACCACCAAGCACAGCAGTAACCAGGGCAACAGGAACTTCAACATAAAGGTCATCACCCTTGCGCTCAAATAATTTGTGTGGTAGTACCTTGACCACCAAATACAGGTCTCCTCTGGAGCCATCATACCCCCAGCTTCCTTGACCAGCAATACGGACTTTGGAGCCTTCTTTGACCCCGGGCGGGATCTTCACTTCAAGACGCCTAGAGTTCGACACCATACCTGAACCCCTACAGGCGACACATCGTCCTCTCCCGGTCCTGCCACTGCCAGAGCAAGTCAGGCAAGGCTCTTCCATCTGGAGCTCCAGTACACGCCTGGTTCCGTGGTAAGCCTCTTCCAAGGTTACCTCCACGGGGTATTCCAGACTTCTAGGCTTCGCCGGACGCCGAATGCCACTAGGAGTGCTGCCAAAGCTTTGGAAGATACTATCGAAAATGTCGCCCAAATCAGTGAAATCAAAAGTGGTATAAGTGCTAGCTCTGTTGAAGTTCCATCGAACTCCATCACCAGCCTGGGCAAACTGGTCGGCATAGTGCCACTGTTCCCCATAGCGGTCGTACCTCCGCCGTTTCTCGGGGTCTGAAAGCACCTCATAAGCCTCATTTATTTCCTTGAATTTAGCTTCAGCTCCCTTATCCCCGGGATTAACATCGGGATGATATTTGCGCGCCAGCCGCCTGTAAGCCTGCTTTATTTCCGCATCCGTCGCATTGCGGCTGACCCCCAGAATTGCATAGTAATCTTTACCCGCCATTGCCTCTCACCTAACTGCATATTATAAAAATTTTGTCAATCTATGTCAAGTAATTTGTTTTAATAACCCCACACCATTTATTAAGAAACTTGACAAAAATTTATCAGTTAATTTATAATTGTTTATGAGCGGAGCTCAGAGGCAAATATTAAAAAGAGGAGGTGAGAAGTCATGAAGAGTATGATACGCTGGGAGCCATTTAGGGAAATGGTAAGCCTGAGGGAAGCCATGGACAAGCTTTTTGAGGACAGCTTTGTCCGACCGTGGCGCCTCTGGCCGACCATAACCGGTGGGGGGTTACCGCTCGATATGTATCAAACCGCTAATGAGGTAGTGGTGAAGGCAGCCCTCCCCGGAGTCAAGCCGGAGGACGTGGACATCTCCATCACTGGAGACACCCTCACTATTAAAGCAGAACACAAGGAGGAGCAGGAGGCTAAAGAGGAGGATTACTTCTACAAGGAATGTCACTATGGCGCCTGCAGTCGCTCAGTGACCATTCCGGTGCAGGTGAAAGCGGACAAGGCAGAGGCTGTCTTCGAAAACGGCATCCTCACTCTGACTCTGCCTAAAGCTGAAGAGATTAGACCAAAGCAGATTAAAGTCAAAGCGAAACAACTCGCCGAAGGCAAGAAGTAAAGTCCAAAAACTAGCGAAGCTCAACTCTGAGCTCCGCTCGCCGTCTTCCAGACCTCAAGAAACTGCCGCACAATGCGAGCTGTAGCACCCCATATGACCCAACCTTGATACTCACAGGAATAGTCAACCACAGCCTCTCCGTTGAAGATGTGACGCTCTTCCTTCCAGTTATCCTTATTCAACAATACCGAGATAGGCACATCAAATATGGCGTCAATCTCATCACGGTTTATGACAAACTGATAGGGATAAGGAATGAGACCCACGAATGGTGAGATATTAAAGCTTGAAGTCGTTGTCGGCGTATCGTCTAGTTCCCCCAAAATTTCCACATCCTCGGCCCTGACGCCTATCTCTTCCCAGCTCTCTCTTAGAGCCGTCTCCAGGAGGCTGGAATCGACCTCACTGTAGGCTCCTCCGGGAAAAGAGACCTGACCTTTATGAGAAGGTAACCGATCGCTTCTCTTGGTGAAAAGTAGGTGATATTCACCCTCCTTGCAGAAAATCGGCACCAGGACAGCCGCTTTAGTGAACCCTTTACCGCCAAAGCTCCACTTCCGCCGTTCCGATAGCACCTGCTTCAGTTTTTCCTTCATCTGGCATTCAATAATATCCTACATCCGTGGGCAATACAACTGGCAGCCAAGTATACGCCTTCATATCTGAGACTGTTTACTAATGTAGCTGTAAGGCTTTAGCCAGCCCTTATTTTTGCCTGTAGCCCCGAGGTTTTAACCTCGGGA
>DTZC01000019.1 GCA_012961565.1 Dehalococcoidia bacterium | reverse complement strand
ATAACTCACCTTGAGGGGAATCTGCGTTTGGAGGGACTTGGTAGCTAGTCAGACGCAGGCTTCTTGGAGAGTGCCCCCAAAATTCTCTCTGCTGTCCTGCCATCCCAGAGCTCGGGACATTTGCCCTTTCTGCTCCTGCCATCAAGAATCCTGAAGGCTAGCTGTACCAGCCTTACGCCATCGCTGCCTACCAGAATATTTGTGCCCTGCCGGTGAGTTATGGTCCACACTGGAGAATCAAGCACCGTGAGGCAGGGAATCCCCAGCACCGTGGTCTCTACCTGTATGCCGCCGGAGTCAGTGATAACAAACCTCGAGTTCATTTCTAGATTGAGAAGGTCAAGATAACCCAGAGGTGCCGTGCGCTTGATGGCATCATGCTCAAAAAGGTCGGCGAGCCCCAGACTAATGATGCTGTTTCGGGTTCGGGGATGAACGGGAAACACCAGGGGAACCTCACTGGCGATGCGGCGCAATGCCCGACCGATTTGAGACAGACGCTGTCTATTATCTACATTTTCAGGGCGGTGCAGAGTGACCAGTGCATAGCATTTTTCCTTCAGCTTGAGCCGGGAGAGGATACTCGATTCCTCGGCTCTGGGCTTATAGAACAGCAGACTATCAACCATTATGTTGCCCACCCTGAATATCCGGCTCTTCGCAATCCCCTCACGGCGCAGGTTCTCATCGTCGTATCTGGAAGTGGTGAACAGATAATGAGAAATATGGTCGGTAAGCCTGCGGTTTACCTCTTCAGCCATGGCGAGCCGGTAACTGCGCAGCCCAGCCTCAATATGAGCCAGTGGAATGTGAAGTTTCACTGCGGCTAATGCTGCGGCCAGCGTGGAATTTACATCGCCCACCACTGTGACCAGGTCGGGCTTTTGCTCAAGCAGCACTTTCTCGACCGCAATCATTATCTTGCCCGTCTGCTCAGCGTGGCTTCCCGAACCTATGCCGAGGTAGATATCAGGCTGGGGAAGCTCGAGGTCATTGAAGAAGAGCTGGGACATTTCATAGTCATAGTGCTGCCCGGTGTGTACTAATACCGGTTGAAATAAGTTGCTTTGCTCTTGATTGAACCGCCTTATAGCCCGGAGCACAGGTGACACCTTTACGAAATTGGGCCTTGCCCCACAGATAAGTATTACCTTCATGACCGAAGCTGTCCCACACAAAAGTCTTTGATTGCCTCACATATCCGTTCTATTTCTTTGTCTCCAAGCTCGGGGTAGATGGGCAAGGAGAGGACAGTCTCCTGGGCTTGTTCACTCTCGGGGAAGTCGCCGGGCTTGCCCCCCAGTGGTTTATAGACATCCTGAAGATGAAGCGACAGAGGATAGTAGATAGCTGTGGCAATGCCCTGAGCAGCCAGATATTCCTGCAGCGCGCTCCTAGCCCGGGAGTCCACCAAACGGACGGTATAGTAGTTGAAAATATGATTGCAGCCAGGTGCTATATGAGGAGATTCGATGCCCCGGATATGGTGGAGAAGCCGGGAATAGAGTTGTGCCTTTTGCTGCCTCTGTGCAACCCAGCGGTCAAGGTGGTGCAGCTTGACCCGGAGGACAGCAGCCTGTAGTTCATCGAGGCGGCTGTTGAAGCCGGGTGCCACGTGGTGGTATTTTCCCTGGGTACCATGGTTTCGCAGCAAGGCTACCCGCTGTGCCACCTCAGCGTCATTGGTCACCACCATGCCACCATCACCATAGCCACCCAGGACTTTGCTGGGAAAGAAGCTGAGGCAGCCGGCATTGCCCAGCGAGCCCACCTTCCTGCCCTGGTATTTCGAGCCCAATGCTTGAGCACAGTCCTCGATGACCTTGAGGTTGTATTTCTGAGCTAGCTCCAGGACGAGACTCATATCTGCCGGTTGACCATAAAGATGGACAGGGAGAAGAGCTCTGGTCTTTTTGGTTATTTTAGCCTCGAGCTTTGTCGGCTCGATGTTATAGGTCCTGGGGTCTATATCAGCGAAGACCGGCGTGGCACCACACTGGGTAATGGCTTCGGCGGTAGCAATGAAGGTGAAAGGGGTGGTGATAACCTCGTCATCTGGTCTGACACCACAGGCAAGGAGTGCCAGCCGCAGGGCATCAGTACCTGAAGCGACACCAACAGCATACCTCGTCTCACAGTAAGCGGCAATCTCCGCTTCAAGGGCAGCAACCTGGGAACCAAGGACGAACTGCGTGGATTCGATGACATTGCGAATAGCATTATCGATCTCGTCTTTTATCGACATATACTGGGCTTTGAGGTCAACCAGCGGAATGCTCATGGCTGAAGTCTTTCTACAGTAGCCCCGGCTCTGTCTTCCCGCCTCCTATATCTGCGTTGGCATTGTGAGCAGGTAGCTATAGCATCTGACTCAAAATTCAGCCTCTCGCCACATTCACAGACCCAACCCTGGACCCGGGCTGGATTGCCGTAAACCAGAGCATAGTCGGGGACATCATGGGTGACTACGGCACCAGCACCGACGAAGGCGTAACGACCAATAGTGTTGCCGCAGATGATGGTGGCATTAGCACCGATGGTAACGCCTTCCCTGACCAAGGTAGACTTAAACTCGTGCCTGCGTGAATACTGACTCCTGGGATTAACCACATTGGTAAATACACATGAAGGACCACAAAAGACACCGTCTTCCAGGGTCACTCCTTCAAACACAGAGACGTTGTTTTCAATCTTCACGTTGTTGCCCACTTTCACCCCCCTGCCGATAAAGACGTTTTGTCCGATAGTGCAGTTCTTACCGATGGTCACTCCGGGCATCACGTGGCAGAAGTGCCAGATTTTGGTGCCTTCCCCGACGTGACAGGGTTCTTCCAGGATACTTGTCTCATCAGCAAAGAAGTTTTCCTGCCACCGTTTCAGGGTGATGGTCCTGCCTCCTTCCTGTAGTGATTTCTGGCACATAGTTAACACTTGCAGTACCTGGAGCCCTTTGTGACCATCCACTTTAGGCTTTCTTCTGCTATGTATACAGTCCAGGAAATCCTGGCATTCCAGCTTTAACGGCTCGTCCGGTGGCACTACTACCGGCACTGGTTGCTTGCGGCGGGGCACAGGTCTTCTCTCAACCCAGTCTATCTCATGGCTATAGAGGAAAAGTTTATTGTCAGGATTAGTGTCATCGAAAAGCGCCATCTTTCTGTCACCAATCACTACCAGCCGCTGTTCCTTATAGGGATGGAGCCAGCTGACGAAGATGTGGGCTTTTACACCATTCTTGAAGTTAAGCACGCTCATGGTGACATCGGCAATATCTTGATGCAAATAGTAACCGCCGTGGACTGAAATTTCCTCTGGCATCTCACCACCGAGTAACAGCAGAATAAGGGAGACATCGTGTGGCGCAAAGCTCCACAGTATGTTCTCCTCGGTGCGGAATTTGCCCAGATTAAGCCGATTGGAATAAATGTATTGAATTTTTCCCAGCTCTCCTCCATCTACCAGCTCTTTGAGCCTGGTTACGGCTGGATGGTATTCCAGAAGATGCCCTACCAGCAGTACCTTGCGTTGTCTGTCAGCCAATTCAACAAGCTCCACTCCCTGCTCGACATTAAGGGCTAAAGGCTTTTCTACCAGGACGTCCTTGCCCGAGAGGAGCGCTTCTCTGGCTATGGAGTAATGTGATGCCGCAGGTGTGGCGATAACTATCCCCTCGATTGCCTGGTTGGTAAGCAGCTTGCGGTAATCCGTCTCAGTATTCACTTCAGGGTAGAAGGACTTACAATCTTCCAGCTTCGAGGATACTACATCGCAGATGGTGTGCAAAGCACCAAGCCCAGCCAGATTGCGTACCAAGTTCCTGCCCCAGTAGCCACAACCGATTACGCCAATATTCCTTCCCATTCGTTCATTCTCCCAATCTGACTACGTTGCTGCTTGTCAGTCCACAGGTAGCCCCCCGGGTATCGAAGACAAGCTTTGAACAGGCGACTATCTGTTCCAGATTGTAGCAACTATGGTTGGTAGCTATTATCACACAGTCAGCCGCAGACAGGTTTTCTTCGGTTAGCTCTATTGAGGTGAAGGTCTCCTGAAAAAGCTGTAACTGGGGTATGTAAGGGTCGTGGTAGCTTATTCTGGCTCCCCTCTGGCGGAGAAGCTGGATAAGCTTTAACGATGGGGATTCTCTGATATCGGCAATGTCCTTTTTATAAGTTACGCCCATGACGAGCACCTGTGCTCCTTTCAAGCTCTTGCCCCTGGCATTCAAAGTCTCCATAATACAGGTGGCAGTATAATCGGGCATGTGTTCATTGATATCGGCTGCTAGTTCGATGAACCTGGTACGGAAATTGAATTCCCTGGCTTTGTCAGCAAGATAATACGGGTCAAGCGGGACACAGTGACCGCCAATGCCGGGGCCGGGATAGAAAGGCATGTAACCAAAAGGCTTGGTTGAGGCGGCATGAATAACCTCCCAGACGCTTATACTCAACTTGTGACAAAGTTGGGCTAGCTCGTTGACCAGAGCGATATTCACACTGCGAAAGACGTTCTCGAAGACCTTCGTCATTTCAGCTACCTCGGGGCAGGAAACGGGCACTACAGTGTCAACTACCGCTGAGTAAAGAAGTCGAGCCAGTTCGGTAGATTTGGGATTTATGCCTCCAACCACTTTCGGTGTGTTTCTGATGCTATATTTTCGGTTGCCCGGGTCAATTCTCTCCGGAGAATAAGCCAGATAGAAATCAGTCCCACCGCGGAGGTTTGACGACTCTAAAATGGGTAACACCACCTCCCGGGTAGTGCCAGGATAGGTGGTGCTTTCCAGTATTACAAGCTGTCCTGGTTGAAGGCAACGGGAAATTTCTCTGGACTCGTGGGTCACGTGAGATAGGTCTGGTTGCTTGGTTCTGGTCAGCGGAGTGGGTACACAAATGCAAATAGCGTCTACATCCCTGAGCTTGCCTTGCTCGGTAGTTGCCCATAACAGGTTGTTGGTGACCGCCGCTTCAAGTTGCTCCGCAGGCACATCGGCAATATACGATTGTCCCCTGTTTACTGCATCTACCCTTTTCCGCTGGATGTCGACGCCGAGAACCTTAAAACCCGCCTGGCAGAAACCAAGGGCTAAGGGAAGCCCAACGTAACCAAGTCCAACTATGCCGATCCTGGCAGACTTATCGCGGATTTTCTCTTCCAGTTCTAGCAAAGTTGCCTCTCATACTGTACGTACTCAAGAATATTAATTTTGGCGGCTACGCTGGTACTCACTCCTATCAAGCGTTCTGTCCT
>DTZC01000018.1 GCA_012961565.1 Dehalococcoidia bacterium | reverse complement strand
TGTTCTGGTACATAAAGGCAGATATGACCTGGCGAATGCCCCGGTGTCAGGAGCACCGTGAACTGTGAAGAGCTCAGGGGAACTTTGTCGCCGTCTTCCAGCTTGATATCCGGTGAGGCCAAGCCCACAAATGGTTTGACTGCTAGGGCAGCTTCAGTGAGTCCTGACAATTCGTCTTCAGGAACCCCGTTGCGTGCCAAGACAAGCCTCACCTCCTTCAGTAAGTTATGCATCTTCTCATAGCGCGGCTGGATAAGCCTTTCCTCAATCCCGCTGAGAGCTAGACTAGCCCCGGATATCTGTCTCAGCTTATCAGCCTGGCCATAATGGTCAGGATGTATATGGGTGACCACAATCTGGCTGATGTCTTTGAAACCAAACCCCCGGCTACGCAGACTATCTCTCAATGCCGCAAAGGCTTCAGCGGTGTCATAGCCTGTATCTATTAGCAGGTTTCCCTTGTTGCTTTCTACCAGATAAGCGTTGACGTGGTCCAGCGATGCCCCTGGCGGCAGTGGTAGCTTGAACTGGTGGACTCCCGGAACAATTTCCATACGCTCATCCTTCTAGCTGGAGAAGGCTCCTTTAGCGGCATAACGAGCCTGGACACCCAGCTCAGCCTCTATCCTGAGCAGGCGGTTATATTTAGCGACCCTCTCGCTACGGCAGGGAGCGCCCGTCTTTATCACGCCTGAACTGACAGCCACCGCTAAATCAGCGATTGTAGTATCCTCAGTCTCACCCGAGCGGTGGCTGATTATGGTGGTCCATCCCACCTGCTGTGCCCTTCTCACCGCGTTTAAGGTCTCGGTAAGCGTGCCCACCTGGTTTGGCTTTATCAGTATAGCATTAGATGCCTGGTGAGCAATGCCGTGCTCCAGCCGTCGAATGTTAGTAGTATAAAGGTCGTCCCCAACCACCTTGATTTTCCTGCCCAGCCTTCGGGTCAAAGACACCCACCCTTCCCAATCATCCTCATCCAGCCCGTCCTCAATGCTGATAATAGGGTAACTTGATACCCAGTCGGCATAATAATCGACCATCTCACTGCTGGAAAGGATTACGTCTTCTCTTTGGAGGAGATACTTTCCATCCCTGTAGAAGCTGCTGGCTGCCGGGTCCAGGGCGATAAGGCAATCATCTCCAGCCCTGTAGCCAGCCAGGTCGATGGCTGCCAGAATCAGTTCCACCGCCTGCCTGTTAGAAGTCAGTGATGGTGCGAAGCCACCTTCATCGCCAACATTGGTGTTCAAGCCTTTATCCTGGATAACCTTCCTCAAGGCGTGATAGATTTCGCTTCCCATCTGGAGTGCCTCACTGAAGCTCCTGGCACCTGCTGGCACCACCATAAACTCCTGAAAATCGGTGGAATCAGCAGCATGTTTTCCCCCATTGAGAATGTTCATCATCGGCACCGGCAGCAGGCGGGCAGAGGCACCACCTAGATAGCGATACAGGGGGCAGTTTACCGAATTTGCCGCTGCCTTAGCCACTGCCAGGGAGACGCCCAGAATGGCATTAGCACCCAGGTTGCTCTTATTTGGTGTTCCGTCCAACTCGAGCAGCCTCTGGTCAATCGCTTCTTGCTCCGCAGCCGACATCCCCACCAGTGCCGGGGCAATTTTACTATTCACATTGCCCACCGCTTTAAGCACCCCCAACCCCCGGTATCTGCACTCGTCGCCGTCTCGGAGTTCCACAGACTCATATTTCCCGGTGCTGGCACCTGACGGCACGGCAGCCACCCCGGTTGCACCATTATGCAACTCAACCTCGACCTCGACGGTAGGATTACCCCGGGAATCGAGTATCTCGCGGGCAGCAATAGCCTTGATAGATGCCCCAGTTGACTCCATCGGTCAGTTCAGCCTGTTCTCCGACCTTTCGCCAGCGCGATTGCCTTCTCCACAGCGTCAACAGCATCCTCTGCCCTGACTATGGAGCTGTCTTCCTGCCCGTTTCTATACAGTGACCAGGTATTCAGCCCCACCACTGGTATGCGACTCCTCAGTGCAAAAGCGATTTCAGTGAGCGTGCCATAGTCACCGTCGATAGCGATCACAGCATCGGCTGATTCGACAACGGCTATATTTCTGGCTTCACCTATACCGGTAGCTATAGAGAGCTGGACGTAGGGATTACAATCACGCGGATTTTCGGTAGGCAATATACCTACAGTCACTCCTGACTCGATAGCAGCACCACGGCAAGCTGATTCCATGACCCCACTGAGACCGCCGCAGACCAATACAACCTCCCGCTTGGCTAGCTCCCTGCCCACGGTCTCAGCCAGTACCGCCTCCCGCGCCGTGCATTTTCTACCACCGATTACCGCAATGACCAGCTTCCTATCAACGCCTGCTTTCCCCACAGTTAGAAGCCTCAGAATTTACCAGGTTAAACTGACTGCCATTATACCATCGAGCCCCAATAGCAGCAAAGAAAGGCAGAGGCCTTTCAAGCCGCAGCGGAGATTCTACAGCTGCTGTGGGTTGAGACAGGTAGTAGAATAGCGGTAGAGTTAGCGGAATGGCCAAGGAGTAACCACAAAGCAACATGAGACCTGAGGAATTTACACGTCAATTAGATGAGTTGCAAAACTTTATCGGCCACGGCATCGCCTATCTCTCTGCCTGGCACAGCTTGACGCCTAAAGACAAAACGTCATCTGACGCCCTAAATCGATATAACAGCTTCTTCTCAACTGCGCACAATGCTCTATTATGGGCAGCGTTAATGCAACTCGCTAAGACTTTTGACCCGGATCGCAGGACAATCAGCCTGAGGAGCCTGCTCACCGCAGCAAAGAACGACCGAAAAAACCTGACTCCCCATTCTACCGAGGAGGACTTGCTAGATATCGAGCGGAGGATTGATGACAACGAGAAACTGCTGGGAAAATTAAAGAGGCTCCGAGACCAACGACTAGCCCATTATGATTCGACTATAAGCGAAGTCTCGCTAAACTACCGAGAGGTAAAGAAACTTGTCAAGGAAATCGAAACCTTGTACAACCGACTCAGGAGTGGTCATGATGGACAGCACACAGCTTTTCGCCTGCTGGCTCGTGAGGTAAAATGGCACACTTCCAAAGTGGTGGGCATCATGCGCAAGGAGAAAGCTAGGGCTTCTCGAAGGGTCAAGAGGGCCGAGGATACAGCAGTGCGCAAAGACACGGGGTCGTAATACTCAGTTTTGTCCAACCTCGAGCGGGTGCATTTGGGATGCGCCGCTGGTTAACGGGGAGTTACGACAGATATAAAATGCTCACGTCGACCTCTGGCAAAGAATGACCACTGGGGAAAAGAGTTGCTATCTGATTTGATACTAAGTGTAGTTCATGAGTTTGAAAGCTGGGCACGAGGGGTTGCCAGCAAGCAGTTATGTTTCCTACTGGCCATACTGGTAGTACTTCCACTTACCATGGTTGGTTGTGCCAGAGAAGCACAGGCACCGCAGGAGGACACCAAGATGACACTACTATTGTCCAGCACCGCTTTTCAGGAAGGAGGGGCAATACCAACCAAATACACTTGTGATGGATAGGATATATCCCCACCACTCGCGTGGGGTGAGCCACCACAGAAGGCTCAAGCTTATGCCCTGATAGTTGATGACCCAGATACCCCCGGCGGCATGTTCACACATTGGGTCCTGTTCAATGTCCCAGCTAATATTCGGCAACTTCCAGAAGGTATTCCTGCTCAACAACAGCTTCAGAATGGGGCTTTACAGGGAAGGAATGACTTTGGCGGGATTGGTTATGCTGGCCCTTGCCCGCCACCAGGCACAACTCACCGGTATCGCTTTACACTTTACGCGCTCGATAAGCCGTTAGACTCAAAGGCCAGCCTATCCGGGAAACAGCTTCTTGAAGCTATTGAAGGGCACATTCTTGCCCAAGGTCGGCTTATCGGTACATACCAGCGTTAGCTCAACAGGGACTGCGCAAGAGGACACCAAAAACGCTGAAGAAGCGACATAGCTGACAAGCCTTGGGCAAACAACAATCCAACGTCTCATACCCGCATCTACTGGCTATGCAGCTAAATGGCGGAAATATGCGAGCCCGAAAGACATAGTCCGCTCAAGCTACGAACGTCAGTTTCGTCCCTGACATATTTACCAGAAATTGACCGGGCATTGCCTTTTCAATGGCTAGGATAGCCTTCCTTCCGGTGCAATGAGTGGGGATAACATATTCCGGTCCCATCTGCTTTAATGCTCTTACCGTATCATCAATAATCGGTTCGAATGCCGGGCCGGTTAGGTGAAATCCTCCCATGATAACATGGAGTCTATCTATACCGGTAATCTCTCGCGCATATTCAACTGTGTTTATTATGCCGGAGTGGGCGCACCCAGATAGCACCACCAGGCCCTTACCTCCCAGATTCATCACTAGGGCAGTATCGTCTTCAGTCGGATCCCAAACCTTCTGCCCTTTTTCCTCATAGAAGGCATATGGTAGCCCTTTTTCAAAACTTGTCATCCTGGGAATTTCACCCAAGAACAAAACGTCTCCATCCAACAACAGCAACGGTTCTTTCGCTTGGGTAATTTTGAAACCCGAGGCCTCTACCTTTTCTTTTTCCAGTGCTGGCAGTCCTATTTTGATGCCTTCTATAGGTTCAAGATATCTATCTCGCCTGAACGCGGCAGGGTGTAGGACTAGTCCCAAGCCTTTCTTGCCAATTCTTGCTGCTACTTGTACCAGCCCTCCAAAGTGGTCCATATGGCCATGAGATAGAGCTGCCACCTCGACTTTAGTCAAATCAGCTCCGAGGGCAGCAGCATTCCGTGCAACAACATCGTCAGAAAAACCGAAGTCGAAAAGCATTGTCCTTGATTTCTCTTTGGTCGTTGCAGTAACTATGGCGGAAAAGCCATGTTCAGCTAGTATAGAGTTTGTCACCTGCATGTCTTTGACCGGCATCGCTCTGGTAACTATAGCTGAATTGTCTCCAGAGACCAAATCAACATAATTGTCCTCCAGTGTCCATATTTCTAACTTGTCTAGCTCGTTTAACTCAAACTGTGCCATGACGTGTCAACTCCCTTCATTGTTGTATCTCGCTACGATTATACACCTACGACAAAGCAATTAGAATATTCCTATAAAAGCCAGCTTTGTTCAGAAGAACCGAGGAGGTTGATAGCAGGGCTCTAGTGCGAGGCTTGAATAAACAGTTGCTTTCGAAGTTCTACAGCTCGTCTTTGCCACGTTCGTCAAATGCCTTTAGCAGAGACTGTTTACTAATGTAGCTGTAAGGCTTTAGCCAGCCCTTATTTTTGCCTGTAGCCCCGAGGTTTTAACCTCGGG
>DTZC01000017.1 GCA_012961565.1 Dehalococcoidia bacterium | reverse complement strand
GGCTCATAACCCGGAGGTCGTTGGTTCAAATCCAACCCCCGCAACCAAGGGAGTTTGAAAGGCACAGCAAGAAGTCTGTGCCTTTTTGTTTCAATACTCATTCATAGCCGACAAATAGCCAGTTATACATTGAAACTGAGGTTTCTAATGTCTACGATTAATCCTTCCAGAGCCTTGTCTGGCAAAGACAGTTCCCGACAATGGCTTGGCGTGGAAGGAATGGGGGTGGAGCCCAGCGCTTTGCTCTAGGCTATCACCAGAGATTACGGCACGAGGGAAATCACAGCCTCTATAGCTAGTATCATTCGAGTAGAGATGCTTGGACGTCTTCAACCCAGGGAACTACAGGTCGTGATGTTCCCAAGTGAGCTTTCGCTTTTCCAAAAGGCACGAGCGCCATCGGAGTGTTTGTCATGGTGCACCCACATAGAGTTCATTAACTCCGCTTCAATGGCTAGTCCTTCTTCCAGAAGGCGGCCCCTGCTTCGCATCGTTACCTGTTTTTATCGGAACGGATAGCCTCTTGGGGAAGCTCGCTGATGTTCTGTGCCATTCCCTTGCCTGTTTCACCAGCTTCTCCTTGGGCACAATCTCCGCAACTAGCCCAATGTGCAGTGCTTTCTCAGCCCATTTTCATCAACCTAGGGCTGTGTGGTGTGGAGTCTCATATACTTACCATTTGGGCTTGATATCCGCAGCCGGCTTAGGATACACTTCCCTAAAGCTATTTCGGTGCTCTAAGTGGGGCTGTCGTGGGTGGTGATGGAATGAGGGAGGTGAACTATGGCTGGGCCACTGGAAGGAATCAGAGTCCTCGATTTGTCACAGGTGCTGTTCGGTCCTTTTGCCACCATGTTGCTTGCTAATCTAGGTGCTGAGGTGATTAAGGTGGAACGTCCAGGCGTAGGTGATATTGCCAGAGGGAATGGTCCTGTGGTAAATGGTGTAAGCACTTACTTTCTCAGCCTGAACCACGATAAAAAGAGCATTACCTTGAATCTAGCCACCACGGAAGGACGAGAGGTATTTCTGAAGCTTATCGAAGTCTCCGATGTGCTTGTGGAATGTTTCGTTCCGGGGACGGCAGAGAAACTAGGGCTTTCTTACGATATACTGAAACAGCATAACCCCAGAATTATTTACGTTGCTGGCTCGGGATTTGGTCAGTATGGACCTTATGCCCAGAAGCCGGCTTTCGATGTCATTATCCAGGCTATGGGAGGTGTTATGAGTATAACTGGCGAGCCCGGCGGACCTCCTGTCAGACCTGGAGTGTCCTATGGCGATATCGCTGCTGGCTTGTTCTTGTGTATTGCTACGCTTGCTGCTTTGCAAGAACGCCACATTAGCGGGCAAGGACAGATGATAGATATCAGCATGTTGGACTGTCAGATTACGGTTCTGGAGAATGCTCTTGTTCGCTATCTTAATGCCGGGGAAATACCTAGCGCGCTGGGCACAAGGCACCCGGTCTATACCCCGTTTCAGGTTTTTGCAACTAAAGACGGCTACATCGCGGTGGCAATTCGTGGCGGACTGAATGACCAATGGCCCCTTTTTTGTGCTGCTCTGGGGCGTGTTGACATAATAGATGACCCCCGTTTTGCAGATGGCTGGCTGCGCACTCAGAACTATGAAGCACTGGAGCCAATTATGAGTGAGGCGATGAAAGCCAGGACTACCGGGGAATGGATTAAAGAATTCGAGCAGGTGGGAATACCTTGTGGTCCGGTGAATACCATTCCTCAGGTGGTAGCTGATCCCCAGGTGGCGGCAAGGGGGATGGTAGTGGAGGTGCATCATCCTACCGGGGGTAAGTTTAGGGTAGCGAATACGCCTTTCAAGTTTTCCCGCTCCAAATGCCGTGTGGAACGGGCGTCTCCTGATTTGGGGGGACACACAGAAGAGATTCTGACCAGCCTGCTGGGGATGAGCGGGGAGGAGATTAGCAGGCTGAGAGAACTCAATGTAATTTGAGGTTGTATGGAGCTGGATTGCTGGCAAAAATGAATACGCTATAAGTCGATGGGCTTCCCCCGGTAGCAACCAGTTTCCCAGGCGTCGCTGCTTTTCCCTCGGGCTTGATAGTTCTGAGGCTGTGGTGAGAAATTAACAGTCTATGGAGACCGGTCTACCACTCGAGTTTAAAGCCGCCGTTAGATGATAGTCTGGAACAGGCATCTACAATCTGTGGGTCGTAGAGGATACCCTTGTGCTGCCTGATTTCCTTTAATGCCCTTTCCAGTCCTAGAGCTGGTCGATAAGGTCGGTGAGAGACCATGGACTCAACTACATCAGCGAGGCACAAAATCCTTGCCTCCAAAATTATGCTTTCACCGGAAAGCCCGTTGGGATAACCAGAGCCATCTAACCTTTCGTGGTGTTGAAGTATACTCTGGGCAACTGGCCAGGGAAACTCTAGGTTCTTCAATACATCATAAGCAACCTGGGGGTGTGTTTTAATAAGGCTAAATTCCTCGCTGCTCAGTCGTCCCGGCTTGCTCAGAATCTCTCCAGGGATAGCCATCTTCCCGATATCATGGACTATAGCGATAATGTGTATACCTTCAATTTGCTCCGAGGGCAGTGCCATTTCTTTAGCGATGGCGCAGGCAAGTTGAGCTACACGACGCTGGTGACCAGCAGTATAGGGGTCCCTCTTTTCGCACAAAGTAACTATGGCATCGACTGTCCCGACAAGCAGTCTTTGCACCTTTTCCAGTATTTCCTCGGCTAGAACCTGCCCATTGTTGCCACCATTTCCGCTGTTAGGGTGAGGCATCTTTGGGGATGTGCTTGTGGTTGCAGATAGTCCGTTAGACTGTACTTTGGCAGGGGCAAACATGGAGAAATCCATAGTCTTTTAAAAAGGAAACGACAGCAGGCGGCAAAAAGTTTATATTTCTGAGCCGAGTTTAGGTCGTCTGCTTGTTTTTTAGCGCTGGGCAAAATTTGGAATCAGGTCTGCAGAATTCTGGTGAGTTCTTGTTCTACAGCTGCTGGGAGATATGTTTCTGCAACACTCGTTCCGTTGAAATATTCACCTGCTATCACCAGAGACTGTCTGGCTTTGGCTCTGACTTCTTCTTTATCGCCGCAGGCGCGAAGGCAGCCGCACAAAATGATGACCACATCGATGTTTTTCTCGGACAGTGACACGAGTTCAAAATCTCCACGCTCTCCAGCCATCTTGGTTAGATGGCGGGCTATCCTGGCCAAATCAACGTGTGGATTACAGGAACCGCAGTATTTCAGGGCTACCCTAACTTTCAACTTATGCTGTGGCAATTGTAATGGTGGCTATATCTTCTGGCTTTGTTGTGTACCTCAAAATTGCCGCTTGTGCTTGGACGAACTCGCTGAGACTGCAGGTTAAAAATAGCCTTGACTCTGTTGTATAGAATGGGGCTGGGGATGTTTTCCTGCATCTTCAGCGGATACATCAAGAAACGAAAAGCGGTTGCTCACCAATTTTAGCCAGTTTCTCGGCTAAGCGCTTTTTGTGCCCCAAATTCGCTCGTCGTTCAATCATAATTCTCTGTGCCTGGGGAGATCCAGCACCATGCATGGACTCAGCTAGTGCGGTGCCACAGGTCATTGCCTCGATAAGTCGTATTAGCCGAATTCTGGTCTCTGTTGGCACATCAGCAACAGCTTTCATGTATTTGTCAACATAGCTGCCTATTTTTGGGTTTTTCCAGTCCATCTCGGCAGGCATGGTTGCCAATATGCCGCCAGCTATGTCTTGAGCCAATCTGGCGATCTCATAAATATGGCGGGTGACATTTAATTTGGTAATATTGGCTAGCAGTGGGTCAGCCATATATGAGCCAGCAGGTAAGGCAATGCCCTGACAGGAACAGGCTATAGAGCAGCAATAGAGAGTCTCTGCCAGGTGGACCATCTCTACCAGTTTGTCTCTGATGTGTGAGGCACGGTCTGTCCCCTGGACTTGTGCCAGCGCATAGCAGGCACCAATAAGAGCGTCTGTAAGACCGGTCTTACAGCCACCATAGTTCTGGCGATGGGCGGTGGCAAACCTTTCCACTAGGTCATAAGCGAATTCGTATTCCCCACACATGAACACATGCTCCCAGGGGACAAAGACTTTATCGAAGACAATCAGCGCCTCACCACCGACAATGCCGTATTCCACGTTGCCCTGGTCAATTGTACAATCACACTTTCGCATATCATTGGTCTGCCGTCCAAAGACATGGATTACACCGGGAGCATCTACAGGTACATAAAAGCAGATAGCATAATCAGCATCTCCCTCTCTCATCGCGGATGTAGGCATAACCAGATGACCGTGAGAGTTAACTGCACCTGTGATATGTGCTTTAGCACCGCTAACTATGATGCCATCGCTCTTTCTCTCCACCACGTGTACATAGAGGTCAGGGTCTTTCTGCTGGCTCGGTGGAAGACGGCGGTCACCCTTCGGGTCAGTCATTGCTCCCGAAACCATGAGGTCGCGCGATTGCACTTCTTTGAGCAGATTGACTAGCCGTGTGTGATAGTCGGTCCCCATCTTATGGTCTATATCGTAGGTGACGGAGTAGACGGCATTTAGCCCATCGTGCCCGACACATCTTTGGAAGCAGCTGCCTGTTTGTTGGCCGATAGCGCGCAGCATTTTTATTTTCTTCACCAAGTCATCATGGCTGTGATGAATATGAGTGAAGCGGTTAATCCTGTCACCCGTGAGGTGTGAAGTGGCAGCTAGTAGCTCCTCGAATTCTGGTGCCAGTGCCATGTCATAGGTCAGTGCGGCTGCGTTTACATGAGGGGCGAATGCGGGGTGGTCAACAATGCTGTCAATCTTCTGCCCCAGGTAATAGACCTCGGGTCTGAGCTGCCTGAGACTTTCTCGGTATTGATTGCCTGTCATCATGTAGCCATACCTCCTGAGTTTCTACAGGGTTACGAGGCTGTAGTCCAGACTTGGTATCGAATCAGAATGGTAACTCGAAGTACCAGTCAGGATAGCCATTCGCTTTCTATAGCACTTCACCGCCAAAAAGTCAATTTCAGCAAAGTAGAGTCTGTTTGGCAGAGGCAGCTCTTTTTGGGGAGACTGTTTACTAATGTAGCTGTAAGGCTTTAGCCAGCCCTTATTTTTGCCTGTAGCCCCGAGGTTTTAACCTC
>DTZC01000016.1 GCA_012961565.1 Dehalococcoidia bacterium | reverse complement strand
GAACTTTGTGGCGGTGCTTATTATCGCCTGCCCCTGTGCTTTGGGTCTAGCTACTCCCACTGCTATCATCGTCGGCACCGGCAAAGGTGCTG
Source organism: Dehalococcoidia bacterium (assembly GCA_012961565.1). Taxonomy (GTDB): domain Bacteria; phylum Chloroflexota; class Dehalococcoidia; order GIF9; family UBA5629; genus DTZC01. Next base: position 6,175 of record DTZC01000016.1, on the reverse strand, counting down.
AGAATGGCATTCTCATTAGGAGTGGTGAGGCACTAGAACGAGCCCATAGGATAAACGTCATTTTGCTGGACAAGACCGGGACTCTCACCAAAGGCGAACCTATGGTAACTGACATTGTGGCTATACCACCTTTTACCGATACAGAAGTCTTGCAACTGGCAGCTTCTGCTGAACATGGCTCGGAACATCCGCTGGCTAAAGCCGTCATCGCAGCAGCTGGGGTAAGAGATTTGGAATTGCTGCCGCTATCAGATTTTAAAGCTATCCCGGGACAGGGGGTAGAAACCACTGTGGCTGGTAAGAAGCTGCTAGTGGGGAATTTGAAACTTATAGAGGATAAGGGGTTGCCTCTGCAAGGTCTTAAACCGAAGGCTGAACGACTGTGGGGCGAGGGCAAGACAGCGATGTTCTTGGGTGTGGATAGCAAAGTAGCCGGAATCATTGCCCTAGCAGATACCATTAAGCCTAATGCCAGGGAGGTGGTGGATGCACTGCATAAGCTGGGGCTTGAGGTAGTGATGATTACCGGCGACAACCAGCGCACCGCCGAGGCTATAGCCAGTGAAGCTGGTATCGAACGGGTACTGGCTGAGGTCTTGCCTGAGAACAAAGCTCTAGAGGTAAAAAGGCTACAGGCTGAAGGTAAAATGGTGGCTATGGTGGGAGACGGTATTAATGATGCCCCAGCGCTGGCTCAGGCAGATGTGGGTATCGCCCTGGGTACCGGCACCGATGTCGCCATGGAGACCGGCGACATTACGCTCATCAGCGGCGATTTAACCGGCATTGTCACTGCCATGTCCCTGAGCAAGCAGACCATGAGAACTGTGAAGCAAAATCTGTTCTGGGCGTTTGCTTACAACACAGCGCTGATACCGGTGGCAGCCGGCATACTATACCTGTTCTTCAGGCAAACCGGCGTCCCTTCAGCGCTTAGCTTTGCCCTTGGTGACTACGGATTTTTGAATCCTATGCTGGCTGCCCTGGCTATGGCTGCCAGCTCCATCACTGTGGTCTCAAACTCATTGCGGCTCAGAACATTCAGACCAGCCCAGTTTGCAACACCAGTGGAAGGAGGTGAAGAAATGGCGATAGACCCGGTGTGCCATATGGAGGTGAACGAGAAGGAAGCCGCAGCCACCTCAGACTATCAAGGAAAGAAATATTATTTCTGCTCGGCGAGCTGCAAAAAGGCTTTCGACCAGGACCCGGAGAAATACCTTGCTTCGAAGCACAAATGAGGGATAGCCAGACTCTTCTCGAGGCAGCCGTGAGCCAGCCCTACCGGACTCTGTGATTGCCACGGGTAACCACACCTAGCAAGGGCCAAGAAATAGTGTGGTGTTTATGAATAATCCACGGAGGAAAAGATGAAAAAAGATGAGATTATCGCTCTACTCAACCAAGACCTTGAAAGCGAGCATGGTGCCATAATCCAGTACCTTACTCATGCCTATGCTATGGGCGAGGGCGAAATGGCTTGTGAGATTGAAGCCATTGCTCGGGAGGAGATGCGGCACTTCGACTGGCTAGCTGAGACCATAGTCCAGCTAGGTGGCAAGCCAAGCCTGAATAGGGGCAAGATGCGTATGGGGGGTGAGACAGTATCTGACTGGATGCAGAACGATGTACTCGCTGAGCAAGATGCCATAATCCTGTACAAAGAACACATCGAAGCAATTGATGACCCGAAGATAAAGCGGCTACTAAAGCGCGTCCTGTCAGACGAGGAATCTCACCACGGAGACTTTACCCATTTCGTGGACAAGGCAAAACGGGAGGGCAGCAAAGACTTAAGAGGTGACCGCCAAGACAAGGTGGCCCAGGTTCTCAACTGGGGAATCGAACACGAATATACCGTGATACTCCAGTACTTGCTACACTCCTATCTGGCAACCGACGAAGAGGTGAAGGAGCAACTACAAGACCAGGCGATAAACGAGATGCAGCATATGGGCTGGCTGGCTGAGGAGATGGTCAGCGGTGGCGGCAACCCCAGGATGGAACACACCGAGGTAGACAAGTCAACCCGGATGGACAACATGCTCCGCGCCGACATCAAGATTGAGAAGGAGGTAGCAGCAGCATATGACCGAGCAGCTAAGGAGGTCAAGGACGAGGGATTGAAAAAGCTGCTCACCCGGATAAGAGACCATGAGATTTACCACATTGATGTGTTCGGTGACCTGCTCAAGGGAGTAGAAAAATAGACTAGAAAATGACAGCGATGACAAAAGGGCTACGATAGTAGCGAGTCGCTGCAACCACATCATGATTAGAAGGAGGTTAGAAAATGGCTTATCAAGCTAATGATTATAGCCAGCTAATTGGCATGGATGGCTTCAGCGAAACACTGCTGAAGAACCACTTCACCCTGTATCAGGGCTATGTGACCAATACCAACAAGTTGCTAGACATTCTAGCTTCCATGCTAAGAGAGGGCAAGGCAGGCACGCCGGAATATGCTGAACTGAAGCGGCGCCTGGGCTGGGAATTCAATGGCATGCGGCTGCATGAGTATTACTTCGATAATCTCGGTGGCAGGTCAGCATTAGATAGGTCTGGAAAGCTGGCTACGGGTCTAGCTCGGGACTTCGGCAGCTATGAGCACTGGGAAAAGGACTTCAGAGGTGTAGGTGCCATGCGCGGCATCGGCTGGGTCATATTGTACCAGGATAGCAAGGATGGCAGGCTCATTAACCAGTGGATAAACGAGCATGACGTGGGTCATCCTGCCGGTTGCACCCCCATTCTGGTGATGGACGTCTTCGAACACGCCTTTATCACCGACTACGGGCTGAAGCGGGCTGACTACATAGAGGCATTCTTTAAGAATATAAACTGGGAGGTAGCCGAAAGCCGCTTCAAATAGTTAAACAGGCTATTCAGACCACCACAGCTGTGAGCCTAACCAGGCAATCTGCTGAGAATGGCCGAGCTCATATGAAGGCAAACCGTAATGCCTGTGCCTGAGCTTTCTGGTTGTCTTGATAGGAGGTCTATTATGACTGATTTTGTCGAGGCGGGTAAAGCTAGTGAACTTGAGGAGGGGACAAAGAGGGCAGTGGAGGTTTGTGGTACCCGAGTGCTTCTAATCGGAAGTGGCGGTAAATACTACGCTATTAGCAATCGCTGTCCGCATCTGGGAGGTAACCTGTCCCAGGGGCATCTCCAGGGGACTGTGGTCACCTGTCCTGTGCATGGTTCCCAGTTTGACATCACAGATGGGCATGTCATCCGCTGGCTCAAAGGCTCGAGACCGCTGCAAGCGATAAGCAAGATGCTGAAACGTCCCAAGCCAGTCGCCACCTACGAGGTAAAAATTGCGGATAACAAGATTTTGGTGGAAATCTAGCTGTCCACCAGGTCAGGCTAGCTCAGTGATGGGGACAGTACTCATGACTTCGACATCAAGAATATTGAGCACAGGATTGGCTTTTGGAGTGATCAAGAATGCGCGTTCACCTGTAGCTTTGCCGGGGTGACCTGGTTTATCGCCGGTGTCTGGGCGCCGCAGGCTGCCGCCCCCGGGGTCGGGAGGCGGAGTTGAGGGCAACCAGCGGACTGAACACGAACACTATAAGCAGTACGGTCAGCGAATTGAGATTAAATCGCAGCAAAAAGCCGGGGTACCGGTTCAGGTTTTCGATGAAGTCTATGTATAGCTTTACCAGGGGCACTAGCTGGTCTCGCGCCACCCGCTCCAGTGTATCAGCAGCATCGAAGAGATAAACCGGACCGCTTATGTAGCTGACGACAGGAAACCCGTGGCGGCTGAAAGGTCCGGCATCCGTAGGCACTCCCAGCGGGGTAACTGTGGGAAACAGTAGAGTGCTATAAAGATTGTACTGCTGGAGCAGCCCAGCATAGAGGCTGATAACCACCGGATTCTCCTCGAAGAACACACCCCGTGCCTCCACGTAATCGCTGAAAGGCCAGTTATCAGCAACATGTTCGATGCACAGAATAGAGGTGGTGTCTGCCAGAATGCCATCACCGTGGCGGCGCATAAAGTCCTCATTAGATGGTCCGCCGACAAAATGGGAGCCGGTGAGCAGAAACACCATCGTCCGCCCCCGGTCTTCCGCTGACACCTGTGCATAATAACGGGCTAGAGCCATGACCATCCCCACACCAGAGCTGTCCTCGACACCGCTTGCCCAGGGAGAATCAAAATGGGAGGAAATAATAAGGTTGCTGTCACTCTTCCCCGGCAGGACGGTATAGATGTTGAACGACTCACCCCCGCCTCTGGCTATAGCCGCATCCAGCACCAGCTTCACCTGCATCGGTCCCTTCTCCAATCTCTGCTTGAGCATATCACCATCTCTTTCTCGGATGTACAAGCCAGGCACAGAGCGAATCTGTCCATCATAAGGGGCATAATAGGCTAACCGACCCATGTCAGGGTAGTCTTCCAGTATATAGATGGCAGCGATTGCTCCAGACTGTTCCACCCTGGGATAGACGTGGAACAGATGGAGTATCCAGCCGATGGGATATGGCGGGCTGCTGCCGGCGGCGATATTGTCCGGGTCGTAAGCCATAAAGGAGAACATTTTTAGCTGGTCCCAGCCGATATAAATAGGCGGCAAAGATATCAATGCCACCTTTCCCTGCACGTTGGCGGCTTGAAAGTCATCCTCAGTCCCGTAGCCCAGATAGACGAGCTCAGAGGTAATTCCCCCCGGTGGTGTCTGCCCGCTGTAGGGGAAGAAAAAGCACTCTATTTCGACCGGGTTGGTGGCATCAGGTTCCACAATTAGTTGCCATTCCTTCTCCTCCCAGTAATCGAATTTTGTCACCTCAGCCTCGGTCATAGGTGACAGGCACCGGAACCAGGCGGTCAGGTGAGCAGCAGCCTCGTGATAGGTTTCCGAGCCAGGTCGGCGCGCTCCAAAGTTATATACATCTCTGATATAGCCAAAAACCTCCTCCTCGCTGGGTATTGTCACTCCCGGAGCGAAGTTCCCTTTTGTAGGTTTAGAAATGGCGTAAATTGACAGGGGTGCTGCCACCAGAAAGATTACCAGCAGCACAGTGGAGACCGTGAAGACAGTCCTTCTGGCACTCTTGAACTCAAAGCTGACCAGCGGTGCCATCTTGAACCGGTTACCCAGGATATAAAGAGCCAGACCGCCGAGCAGGAACAGGATAACGCCAGCGACCAGCCACCAGCCACAGAAGTAGACGGCATAGCCTGCAGGATGTCTTACCAGAAGCCCTCCGACGAACTTCGCCGGCAGAGACAGCAGCGACAGCAATGGGGAGACCTTGGTCAGCGATTCGAAGACCAGTTGTAACAAAAACCAGGTACCGATGCCAAACCAGGCCCTCCCCAGAAGAATCAGCCAGTTAGCTTCCCTGCGGTAAAACAGATAAGCCAGGAGCAACAGCGCTACCGGCGGTAGCAAGCCGTACCATATATTAAACAGCGCCTGTGCATAACTGGACGTATTTCCCAGTAAAGCCAGCAAAGCCGGCAGCAGGGAGAAAAACAGGGACAGCAGTGAGAAGACCAGAAGCTGGAACAATAATCGCCTTGAGTGTGCAGCCATTCCTGTTCCTCCTCTCCCGAGGTGTCGCCACAGCGATAAGCCATTATAGACCCTCTCCCCGCACACTGTCACCTTACGGACGGCATTTCAGCGAGCATACAGTAATGATGGAGGAACATCTTTCAGACAGGATAAAACTCGTTAGTAGCTTGTCAAAATGTGTTCCCAAGAGATGCAAGTGTTTCACCGATGCGGCTATGATATGGTCACAGCCATACCAACCATCCGGTTTGTTTTCAGCGTTCAAGGCACGAATATTGAATCATTTAGCCTGAATGACCGGCTGAAGATAGTCAGCCCTCTGTATAAGCTGCTCAACAAAATTCCACCGGGATTCCACTCTGACTATTCCTGGAGGCCAGCTACCCCAGTGAAAGAGCTTCAGTGCCGAATGGCAAGGCCAGAGCAGTACTGTTAGGAGTACCAATACGCAGCCCGAGACAAAAAAGACGGATATGGCAATCCGCGAACACTCGCATTCTACTGAGACCCTTATCTCGATGGCAACTAAAAATAACAGAATAGCGATGAGGGAAGTTGCTAGCATATCAGTTGAGACTGTTTAGCAACACCCCGTTCTTGATGCACATTAATCCAACCGATGTAGCCTCGACCCT
>DTZC01000015.1 GCA_012961565.1 Dehalococcoidia bacterium | reverse complement strand
TTGCACACCAGAGACGATATCACCGCCCTAATCAAAGGGCTTAAAGATGGCACTATAGATGCTATTGCCACAGACCATGCCCCCCACACCTTGGCAGACAAGATATGTGAGTTCAACTCAGCAGCTTTCGGTATCAGCGGATTGGAAACGGCTTTCGCCTGCCTCATGTGTCTGGTGCATGAGGCAAAACTGGACCTCACAACCCTGATCTCCAAACTAACTCTTGGACCAGCCCGTATTATCGGAACCAAATACGGGGAGCTCGGTACAATCAGAGCCGGCTGCCAGGCTGATATCACAATTCTTGACCCCAACAAGGAATGGATTGTAAACAGTCGAGACTTCGTCTCCAAGGGCAAAAACACTCCGTTCGACGGCTGCCAATTTAGAGGGAAAATAGTAGCAACTATTGTCGCCGGCAAAATAGTCCACCAAGAAGACCTAACACGAAAAGTAATAGACGGGTAACATCGAGACCTAAAATGGCAAAGAGGGGAATACTGGTCCTGGAAGATGGCACTACCTACGAGGGTTATCTCTTTGGCGCTGAATTTACCGCTTACGGTGAGGTAGTTTTTGATACCAGCATGGCTGGCTATCAGGAGATGCTCACCGACCCCTCCTTCGCCGGACAAATTTTAGTACCTACCTACCCACTCATCGGCAACTACGGCATTAATTGCCAGGACTTCGAGTCCAAGAAAATCCAAGTTAGAGGTTTTGTTGTCAGGGAATACTGCACCACACCCAGCCACTGGCAGAACCGCTGCAGCTTGCACGAGTTCCTCGCCCTCAACGGTATACCTGGACTCGCTGGTATAGATACCAGAGCATTGACCCGCCATCTCCGTTCGGCCGGAGTTATGATGGGCATATTAACGTCAGAAATGACAACTGAAGAGGCATTGAACCAGCTTAAAAAGCTACCTTCCTATGGCAGCGTTAACTTCGTCAGAGAGATTACCACACCCAAACCATATCAATGGGAACCACCACCAGATGCTGGATACAGACACCACATCATCGTTGTGGACATGGGACTAAAATACAATATCGCCCGCATATTAGCCCGACTCGGTTGTCTGGTCACCGTCGTGCCCTGCTCGATGTCAGCCGAGGAAATTCTCAAGCTCAAGCCCGATGGTATCCTCCTCTCACCAGGCCCCGGCGACCCAGCTCTCCTCAGCTACTTGAGAAACCCGGTAAAGGAACTCCTGCTTCGAAAGCCAGTAATGGGCATTTGCCTTGGACATCAACTAATAGGCACCGCCCTTGGAGCCAGTACCTTCAAACTGAAATTTGGCCACCGCGGTGCTAATCACCCAGTCTGCGATCTGACCACAGGCAGAGTACACATCACTACTCAGAATCATGGCTATGCCATAGACGCCGCTACACTGCGCGGTGGACTCGAAGTCAGCCACGTAAATCTAAATGATGGTACCATTGAAGGTCTATGCCACAAGAACCTCCCTGTCCTGTCAATTCAATATCACTCTGAAGGTTCGCCCGGACCTCAGGACAATACCTACCTGTTTAACCGGTTTCTGGAGATGGTGGCAGGAGTCGCTCCATGAGCCAAGCTCAAGTCTCTAAAGTGCTGGTCATAGGTTCTGGTCCGATTATCATCGGGCAGGCAGCGGAGTTCGATTATGCTGGCACCCAGGCATGCAAGTCACTCCGCGAGGAAGGCATAACTACGGTGCTGGTGAATTCCAATCCAGCAACGATTATGACCGATGAGGGAATTGCTGACGTCGTCTATATCGAGCCGCTGACGCCTGACGTCATAGCTCGCATTATCGAACACGAACGTCCCGACGGCTTATTACCTACTCTAGGTGGACAGACCGGACTGAATCTAGCTGTTGAACTCGCCGATGCCGGAATACTGGACAAATATGAGGTTAGGTTGCTGGGTACCCCCTTGGAAACAATTAAGAAGGCCGAAGAAAGGTCTTCCTTCAAGCAACTGATAACAGATATTGGCGAGCCGGTGCCGCCTAGCATTACTGTGCAGTCGGTGGAAGAAGCAAAGGAATTCGCTCGCTCTATAGGGCTGCCTCTTATTGTCCGACCATCCTACACCCTAGGAGGTACCGGCGGCGGCATCGCCAGCACCATCGAAGAGCTGGAAAATATAGTTACTAATGGACTGGCTTCCAGTCTGAGCCATGAAGTCCTCGTCGAAAGGTGTCTCCTCGGCTGGAAAGAACTGGAGTATGAGGTAATGCGCGATGTCGCTGACAACTGCATCACCATCTGCAACATGGAGAACATCGACCCGATGGGCGTGCATACGGGGGATAGCATTGTCGTCGCCCCCAGTCAGACACTCACAGACAAAGAATATCAGATGTTGCGGTCAGCTAGCCTGAAAATCATCAGGGCTCTCGGCATCGAAGGCGGTTGCAACATCCAGTTCGCCTTGACTCCAAGCTCGGTGGTAGCCCACAAGTGGGCTGCCGACCAGTTAGATGTGCCAGCAAGCGAATACTATGTAATCGAGGTCAACCCCCGGGTCAGCCGCAGTTCAGCTCTGGCTAGCAAAGCTACCGGCTATCCCATCGCCAGAGTAGCCGCTAAGATAGCTGTCGGCAAAAGATTAGATGAAATACGCAACCGCGTCACCGGTAAGACAATGGCAGCCTTCGAACCGGCTCTAGATTACTGTGTCGTCAAAATACCCCGCTGGCCTTTTGACAAGTTCGCTCTGGGCGACCGTAACATAGGCACCCAGATGAAAGCCACCGGTGAAGTGATGGCAATCGACCGCTGCTTTGAAGCTGCTTTACAAAAAGCAGTCCGTTCACTCGAGTTCGGCAAAAAATCCCTCCTCTGGGAGGATAGTAACTGGAATGGGAGCACCTTGGACGCCTACCCACTACACCCCAATGACCTGAGACTATGGGCAATTGTAGCAGCATTGAGACGTGGAGCCAGCTGTGAACAGTTAGCCCAACAAACCGGCATTGACCCTTGGTTCATCTATAAATTGCTCAATATCGTCCACATGGAAAGGCGGCTTCTTTCCCAACCGCTAACCCCTGAGTTGCTGCGGGAGGCAAAACGCCTCGGCTTTTCCGACGAGCAAATCGGGACACTGGCTGATAGGCTACCTGAACAGGTGCGTCAACTGCGACGTCACTGGAATATACGCCCGGTTTACAAAATGGTAGACACCTGTGCCGCTGAATTTGATGCTGAAACACCCTACTTCTACAGCACCTACGAAACGGAGAATGAAGCCGAACCGCTGTTAGGTAAAAAGGCGGTGGTCATCGG
>DTZC01000014.1 GCA_012961565.1 Dehalococcoidia bacterium | reverse complement strand
TTAACCTCGGGAACTCGACCCTGAAGGGTCGAGGCTACATTGGTGAATTAATATGTATTACGAATGAGTTGTTGCTCGACGCTCTCACTCAAGCCGGGGTATTGTCGCGGGGAAAGAGCCCTTACTATCCTCTTTGGGAATCATACAAGACAGCTCTGGTGCTGTTCTCAGGCTAACCTGCTGACAGGTCGCATACCTTGGGCGAACTTAATCTGACGATGTCTTCGGTCTTGAGTCTGACCAGCCTGGAACGGGCTCCGCCACCACACCACACATATTCATGGCTCAAGACTTCCTTATCGAGGAATACTGGCACCTTCCTCTTGTGTCCTACCGGTGGTATACCGCCGATGCGATAGCCTGTTACTGCCTCTGCAATGTAATGAGGTGCTAGCCTTACCGATTTCGAATCGGAGCAGCGCTGTAGCTTATGTCTGCTGATACTGCGGTCAGCCCGAATTACCGCTATCAGAGGCTTCAAGTTCTGGTTGAGAAATACAATTGTCTTCACTATTTCCTGCAGGGGTATGCCGCTTGCTTGGGATGCCTCTACCGCGTGGTGGGTGGCTCTCTTGTCCAGAAACTGGAACTGGGCTCCGTGTCTAAGCAGAAATGCCCTTAAGTTCATTGTCTTTTTTGAGAATATAGTCTCGCACGATTTTGAGGGCAGCTTCGACTATTTCAGGTTCAACATATTTGGTCAGGTCGTTGGGAGTATGGTAGACCAGACCTTCGCTGAACCTGCTGATATCGAAGCTGATGCCAGCCATATTGGTGGCTTCAACACCGATTTGCCCGAACGCAGCTGCGTCTGTGCTACCGCCACCAAAAGGCATACCTGTAATTCTGGCAGGATAGCCCAAAGATTTGGCGATAGCAACGCAGTCCTGTGCCATCTGGTGAGACAGCTTCACTGAAGCATTCAGGTCCTTATCCAGAAAATTGAGGTCTGCCAGTTTGTAAAGCGTATCGATGTTCAGGACGTAGGTCTTGGTACGCAGCAGGGCTTCGCCGTGTTTTCTGCAAAATGCTCTGGCTCCTCGGATGCCTGCCTCTTCAGCATCAAACGAGGCTACTATTAGCCGGGTATGCTGCAGGGGACTTTTGCCTGCCTGCTTGGCATCATGGAACAGCCTTGCTATCTCGGTGGCAATTGCCACAGCAATCATGTTGTCGCCAGCACCCGGGGATACCTGCCTGGTGGTGAAAAAAGCCAGCGGTATCAGAAAAATGCCGCCTGCCAGCAAGACTATCGGCGCCCAGGGGTGTGTCAGACCGGAGATGGGAATCTGAAGCAGCGACAGCACGGTCTCGGCAAGGGCAACAAGGAAACCGAGTATCAAAAACAGCACTCCTGTATTGATAAGTCTGGCGTAATACCTGGGGCAGTGAGCAATAAGTTGAAATACATAAGCGGCATCATGATGTGCGCTGATGATGACCTGTTGCTGTACTTCTTCTTGTGGTTGGATGGAGCCGAACACGTTATATCCGGTGGCTTTGGGAAACAGCGGGTCGAGCAGTTCCCAGTAGCGTGCAAACTGGGCATAGAATACGAAGATGCCCAGTGCATACCCGATGAGCGCCGGCACAGGCAGCTTTAAAAGCAGCAGTGCCGCACATATGAAGTACAGGACGACCAGACCGGGGATGTACTTCAAGAAGCTTTTAGGGGTGGATGGTAAACTCCTCAACCTGCACTGTCCCCGGGTCACAATATCTGGCAAATTCCTCTTTTATCCGTTTTGCCGCCTCCCGGCAGGACTGAGTCCCTGCCAGGCGGTTGGGGTATTGTGCTATGACCTCGTCAGTGAAGCCGAGAGCACGCTGGACATGGCTTCTGGTTATCTCCAGGATATACCTCCAGCTATCACGTTGCCACATCAATGTTAAGGCTGAACTGGTCAGTTGTCAACAAGTGCATCACACCTTGGGCGGATGTTTCTTTCCCAATTATGTTTCATAGTATAATGAGGACAGCGCTGCAAATTGTCCTTTTGGGAGGTTCGAGCTAACCATGGCGGCTATTGAGAAGTTTCAGGATTTACTCAGCAGGCTTTTTCAGTTTGAAGCCTCTGACCTGGATTTCGGGATTTATCGCATCTTAAATTATAAACGAGAGCAGATAGAGAAATTTATTCACCAAGACCTTGGAGATAAGGTTAAAACTGCCTTTGCTAAACATAAAGACGAAAGGCTAACCGACATAAATCGAAGGTTTGCAGAGGTAAAAGAGAAGGTTATTCAAAGTCTGGGACAAAAGGCTTTCACATCCACCGGAGACCTTAAAGAAGAATTCAAGGATACACCTCTTGGCAGGAATTTCCTTTCAGTAAAAGCACAAAAAGATGAGGCGGAAACCATTGATGAAATCAAGTTACAGGTTTTCAACGACCTCTATAATTTCTTCTCTCGATACT
>DTZC01000013.1 GCA_012961565.1 Dehalococcoidia bacterium | reverse complement strand
GAGGCTTGGCTTGATAATCATCCGGGATTCTCACCGACCAACAGTTGACAGTTACAGCACTGATTTCAGGCGGAGGTCATGAGTTATTTCGCGTTCTTCTTATGCCTTTTGCTCTTTTGGCTCCCAAAACTGGCAAACTTCACTCTCGTCAGAGGCAACTGCTTCTACTCTAAATACGGTAATGAAGCCCTGCCTGTCGAACTCCTGCTGGTAGGAGTTGCTTTTCTGCAGCTTATCAAGGTATTTGGCGAATTCCAGGTTAGCACATCTTACTCCCTCTTCAGAACCTGATATACCTGGTCCCAAGGCAAAGCCCCGGGCAAACTTGCAAGTTGCACATATCTGTCGCATTTCCACACTCCCTTTCAGTCTCTTATCCTCCGAGTGGCAATCATGCCAATGACCAGGAGAAATATCTCCCCTCGCTCACAGCTCTTATACCTTCCACCAGCTCTGAACTCGCCGCTCTTTTAGGGATAAAGCCATGCGCTCCTGCTTGTTTTGCCACAAGCATATTTTCTTCCTCATCATACTGAGTCAGAATCAAAACCTTGGTCAAGGGATATTCAGCGCTTATCTTTCTAGTTGCCTCTAGACCACTCATTACAGGCATGACTATATCCATTAACGCCACATTTGGAGAAAGTCTTTGCACCTGCTCAATCGCATCCTGACCATTAACAGCCTCGCCAATTACCTCCATGTCTTTTTGCACTGTGAGAAGGGCACGAATTCCATGTCTAACCATAGTATGGTCATCCACTATCAGCACCTTTATCCTCTTTGGTTTCGTTACTTCTGCTAGCAAGCTCTGGATTCGAGGTACCAGTATGGCTGGTTCTATTGGCTTTGTTACATAAGCTTCACATTCAAGTTGCATACCTTCGAATCTTCTCCATCCCTTAATGGGTCGCTCTTCATATCGAGCATCGATAACCACAAGGGGTATCTCCTTATATTTGGAATGCTGCTTCAACCATTTGTGCATGGCAAATGCCTGCCCTGCTGGAGCCAAAGTGCCTAGAACGACAATATCGGGCTCCCTACTCATCAAATCTTGAGCCTCTCCCATACTCACGGCTGTGATTACTTGGTAGTCTTTAGCTTCAAATATTCTTCGGAAAGCCTCGACAAAATCAGGCTCATCGTCAACTATCAGAATCTTTGCATTATTACCCATTTCACGTTTCCTCCTTCCTTAAATTCCAATTAGTCATATCAAGCTTGTCCGGCTAATAGCGATAACTCTCTATTTGCTGACCACAACTAACCCAGCTGCTTCTAGAATAGTTGGTACAACGCTCTCATTGCCCACAGCCATAATATGGACGCCATGGCACAGATTTTCCTCCTTTATTGTCTTTATCAGCCGGGCAGCGATTTCGACCCCTTTGTGAAGACCCTTACCTTTTTCTGCTGTGGCGAGCTCATCGATAACAACTTGAGGAACGAGTATCCCCGGCACGTTGTCGTTCATGTATCGAGCCATTCTGGCAGAAGCCATCACTATAATGCCTGCCAGTATTTTCACATTGAACTGTGAGGCATACTGCATAAACCTACGAAGGCTTCCCAGGTCGAAAATGCCCTGTGTCTGGAAGAACTGTGCTCCAGCAGCAACTTTCTTATCAAACTTAACGAGCTGGGCTTCAATAAAGTCGGCTTCAGGATGAACAGAAGCGCCGATGCAAAACTTAGGTGCACCTTTCAGTTCGTTGCCCCCTATATCTATTCCTGATTCCATGACCTTGATAAGCTTAAGCAATTGGACAGAATCTAAATCGAAAACAGGTTTTGCCTCTTTGTGGTCTCCAACATCAACAGAATCTCCGGTAAGACAAAGGACATTACGGATGTCTCTGGAGTAGGCCAGAAGCAGGTCAGCCTGGATTGCCAGCCGGTTACGGTCACGACATGTTATTTGAAGAATAGGTTCACCACCACGCTCCTTCACCAACAGGCAACCACCTAGCGATGGGAAACGCATTACGGAGCTTTGATGGTCGGTGACATTTATGGCATCAACTTTATCTTTGAGCAGGTCTATGTGGTGAACCATCTCAGAAACATCAGCTCCTTTGGGTGGTCCAATTTCGGTTGTGACTAAAAACTTATTAGAGTTGAGCTTTTCCTCAAACAGAGAATTAGCCATTTTCTTCTCCTGTGGCGACAGTGACTTTATGTACTAGCCTTTTCGGTCTTGGAATTGTCCTGAAGTTCCTTGGTGGATAATACCGACGCATTCTTTCTAGCTGTTGCAGCCGTTCCAGGCGCTTGTAGATGAGTATCCAGGCGCAGTCCATCTCCTTGCTTACTTCACATTTGCCGTTTTTGGCACCAGCACACGGTCCATTCAATATGCCTTTAGTGCATCTAGTGATTGGACAGATGCCGGCGGTTTCCTCCAACCTGCAATCGCCGCAAGCTGCACATCGTTCGTCCCAAACTCCCCACTCCTTAGCCATGCCCATGAAAGAAGTATTGACACCAGGCAAAACAGGAGTATCAGGAAAACGTTC
>DTZC01000012.1 GCA_012961565.1 Dehalococcoidia bacterium | reverse complement strand
GGTGGATTAATATGCACCAAGAACGGGTTGTTGCTAAACAGTCTCAACACTTTTGGTTTGACTATCAAGCTAGACGCTAGGTATTATTTGGTTTACCTTCAGGAGTGTGGAGTGAGAGTAGTACAAAATCTCATCTGGTGGCTTTTTGTATTTTGCCTTCCGATATTTCTTATATCCAGCACTGTCTCTTGGCAAATTAACATGCCGAAGCTCTACGAGTACGGTTTTAATAGATATGGTATTCCTGAAGCTACTGGTATAAGTGAGCCAGAACTGATGAAAGTGGCTCAGCACTTGGTGAGTTACTTCAATTTAAAGGAAAGCACAGCTCAGATTGCAATCATTAAGGGAGGTGAAGAATTTGACCTATTCAACGAACGTGAGTTGATTCATCTTGAGGATGTAAGGAACCTGGTCCAATTAGATTATCGGATCCGAGCGGGCTCTTTGGTAGTGATGGCAGCCTGTGTGCTTATGTTGCTGCTGTGGTTCCGGGCTAAGTGGCAGGTATTAGTCAGGGGTCTGTTTATGGGAGGTTTGATCACCTCTGGTCTAATAATTGTTTTGGGCCTCTGGGCTTTACTAGGCTTCGAGCAGCTTTTTATTCTTTTCCATCTGGTTAGCTTTCCCAACGAATACTGGATTCTTGACCCCGCTACAGACTACTTGGTCAGGTTATTCCCTGGGGGATTCTTCCGTGAAGCTGCCCTCTTTGGCTTTAGTGCTGTATTACTTGAAGGGGTGAGTGTCACCATTATTACTTTTGGTATCCTGAAGTTGGTGAATAAGCGGAAAATGGTGGAGTGAGGGGGCCCCATAAAAGGCGATTGGGGTAGGTCATATATTGCACCCGCTGCAACTGGAAGCACTGCAGCTGGTACACGAACTGCTTGTGCTAGCTATAGGTGTGGTTCCGCCATCGTTAGTTTTAGAGAATGAAGCAAAGCGTGAGAATGCTCGCCTCGCGGTGTGGTGGCACTGGGGGCACGAAGCATCCTCAGTGGCTCTGTTTATAGGACGCAGAAGCTCGAATTTGCAATTGCACTCCGGGCACTGATATTCATAGATGGGCATTATTCCCCTCCGAGCAATAAGTTTACCTGTTTGCTAGGTGTTGAGTCAAACCCCGTGCAACCCTTTCAATGTTTAAAAAGCTATCTTTGCCTGACTGCTTGGCGCTCCATCTCTTGGAGTCATCCAGTGCCCATCTAGTATAATGTTTGTGTTTCAGCATTTGAAGGAAGTGAGGTGTTAACGATTGTGAGTGAGAAACTAGCGCGTGAACTTGCCTCGTGGATTAGGGAGATGGTCTCGTCGGCAGACAGGAAGGGGGTGGTCCTGGGAATGAGTGGTGGAGTAGACTCATCTGTGGCTGCGGTGTTGTGTAAGCGTGCTCTACCTCAGGCTATTTTGGGAGTTATCATGCCTTGCTATAGCAGCAAACTTGACCGGGAGCATGCCGAACTCGTTGCTTCAAGGTTTCATATTCCTGTCGAGGTTGTCGTTTTGGACGACGTGTTCGATACCCTAATCAAGGTTTTACCGAGCAATAGTTATGAGGCAGCAACGAGGAAGCTGGCAGAGAGCAACATAAAGCCAAGGCTACGAATGCTCACCCTTTACTATTTTGCCAACCGCCTGAACTATCTGGTAGTGGGTTCAGGCAATCGAAGTGAATTAACCGTGGGCTACTTTACCAAGTATGGGGATGGTGGTGTGGACATTATGCCCTTGGGCAATCTGGTCAAAAGTCAAGTACGTGAGCTGGCGAGGAATCTAGGTATCCCACGGGAGATTATCGAAAAACCGCCTTCAGCAGGTCTTTGGGAGGGGCAGACTGATGAAGCGGAGTTAGGGGTAACCTATAATGAGCTTGACCGCTATTTGATTGAAGGCGTAGCCGAACAAGCATTAAAGGTGAAGATTGGTTCTATGATTAGTAAATGTGCCCATAAACGCCAGCTACCACTTGTTCCGCAGATGTGATTTGTGCTCGCATAGTGCCTGTGCTATGATGGCTTTGGTGTCTGAAGGAGGAAAGTGATGGTTGCTGAAAGAGAAAAAGCATTGGAACTAGCAATAAGTCGCATTGAGAAGCAATTTGGCGAGGGTGCGGTTATGAAGTTAGGCGAGCTCTCGGCAAGGATGTCTGCGGACTCTATTCCCACAGGGTCATTAAGCCTGGATTTGGCTCTGGGCATAGGGGGAATTCCACGAGGGCGGGTCACTGAGGTTTTCGGTGCTGAGGCTGCGGGCAAGACCACTCTTGCCCAGCACATAATTGCTGAGGCTCAGAAACTAGGTGGTATTGCAGTGTATATAGATGCTGAGCATGCTCTTGACTCTGCCTGGGCAGCTAGTTGTGGGGTGAAGGTGGAAGACTTGAGGGTTTCCCAACCGGATAGTGGTGAGGAAGCGTTGGGAATCACAGAGGAGTTGGTCAGGAGTGGGGCTGTGGACCTTGTAGTAATTGATAGTGTGGCTGCCTTGGTACCTCGAGCTGAGATAGAGGGGGAAATGGGTGACACCCATGTCGGTTTGCAAGCGAGATTAATGTCTCAGGCATTAAGGAAATTAGCGGCGGCGATTAGCAAGTCACATACCGCAGTGGTCTTTGTTAATCAGTTACGAGAGAAGGTGGGCATCATTTTCGGTAGTCCTGAGGTAACTCCTGGAGGTCGGGCACTGAAGTTCTATAGTTCAGTAAGGATAGATTTGAGGAAGGGTGATGCTATCAAGCATGGTTCTGAGGTAGTGGGTACCCGAATTAGGGCCAGGGTGGTCAAGAACAAGCTGGCACCTCCTTTCCGGTTGGCTGAATTTGACATAATGTTTGGACGAGGGATAAGTAAGGAGGGTGATATTATCGATTTGGGTGTTGCTTTGGGGCTTTTGAAAAAAGCTGGCACCTTTTTTACTTATGGTGATATCAAGCTGGGTCCGGGACGGGAGAATGCCAAGGAGCATCTGAGGCAGCATACTGACTTGGCTTTGAAGCTGGAGCGTGAGATAAGGTCTGCCGCAGGGTCTGCGGCTGCTATAGGCATGGCGACGAAAGAGGTCTTTGGATAGCAGGTTCCTTTTGTATGGTCGGTGGTGTAGTCCTCCCAAAGTTCAGGGGCATGTGCTGGATGCTCTTATGGAGAGGTTGAGGTGGGCAAAATTACGTCGCTTAAAACCAGTGGCAGAAAAAACCGGGTTAACGTTTTTATTGATGGTACCTTTTCCTTTACTGTCGATGGAGAGCTGGCTGCCAGAGCTGGTCTCCGGGTTGGCAGAGAACTATCTGCGAGCGAAGTGGAAGAACTGAGGCAAGCCGACCTTTTTCAGGGTTGCTTTAGAGCCGCTTTGCACTATCTCGGCTATCGTCCTAGGAGCGAGGCTGAAGTGAAGCAGCGACTGCATCGACGTGGTTTTGCTGCTGATGTTGTGGACAGCGTGATAGCCGAGCTTAAAAAGCGAAATTTGATTGATGACATGGCTTTTGCTCAGTACTGGCGGGATAACCGCCTCTCGTTCAAGCCAAGAAGCCAGAGGTTGATAAAGCTCGAGCTATGGCAAAAAGGTGTATCTGCGGAGACATCTGCCCAGATAGTGGAGGGATTGGATGACGAAACAATTGCATATGAAGCGGGGCGGAGGAAAGCTCGTGCCATGGTTGGTCTGGATTATGATGAATTCCGCCACCGCCTGTTCGGTTATCTTCAGAGGCGAGGTTTTGGCTATGAGGTTGTTAGCTCGGTAGTATCACGGCTGTGGGAGGAAAAAGGCGCCTAATTTTGTATTATCATTTAATAGGACATATGTTTGACATTAGCTGGCTGAAGGGTTACTATTATTAGCAGTAAAAAGGTGGGATCGAAGATTATGGGATGTTTCAGAAAAGCGAGGCAATCAGATGATTACTACAATGTTGTTTTTAGTTGTAGTTGGGCTTGTTCTTGTTTTGGGTCTACTACTTGGCTATTTTGCCAGGCAGATACTAGCCAATCAGCAGCTCCGCAGAACTCAGAATGAAGCCAAGCGGTTACTAGAGGAGGCAACAGCTACTCATGAGCAGATGCTCCAGCAAGCCAGAGATGAGGCTATCAAGGTTAGGGCTGCTGCGGAGGCTGAGAGTCGTGAGCGGCGCTATGAGCTGCAAAGATTAGAGCGGCGCTTTGCTCAGCGCGAAGAAAAGTTAGAGCGGAAACTAGAAGCACTGGAGCGGCGTGAGCGAGGTCTGGCGAACCGAGAGAAAGAACTAGACGCAATCAAAGCCCAACTCGAGGAGATACGAAGTAAACAATTACAGCGACTTGAGCTCATCTCCGGAATGTCAAGCGAGGAAGCCAAGGAGGAGCTCTTACGTGCTTTAGAAGACGAGATTCGTGAGGATGCATCACGTCGGCTCCGTGAATGGGAAGCACGCATAAAGACTGAGATCGATGAGAAGGCTCGGGATATATTGGCTACCACTATACAGCGTTGTGCCACTGATGTAGTGTCCGAGACAACTGTATCTGTTGTTCCTCTTCCCAGTGATGAAATGAAGGGAAGGCTTATTGGTCGCGAAGGTCGTAATATTCGTGCTTTGGAGCAGGCTACTGGGGTTGACCTTATTATTGATGACACTCCAGAGGCAGTGACTATTTCCAGCTTTGACCCGTTAAGACGGGAGGTGGCAAGGGTGGCTTTGAATAACCTCATCCTCGATGGTCGTATTCATCCAGCTCGAATTGAGGAGGTGGTAGAGAAAGCTAAGAGTGAAGTGGAAGCCACAATTCGTGCCGAAGGCGAACGAGCAGCTCGCGAGGTCGGGGTGATCGGGCTCCATCCGGAGTTAATCAGGTTATTGGGCAAGCTTAAGTTTCGCAGCAGCTATGGGCAGAAT
>DTZC01000011.1 GCA_012961565.1 Dehalococcoidia bacterium | reverse complement strand
GTTTTTCATATGTTGTCCAGGTTGGACTGGCAGCCGGAGGTAATTCATTGCCATGACTGGCACACGGCATTGATTCCCACGTGGGTCAGAAGGGAAGGCTTGAAGTATGCTACTGTTTTTACAATCCATAATCTGGCTTATCAAGGCTCTTTTGACCATACTTTCCTGGCATATTCCGAACTGGATAAAGACTGGCAACTGTGGCCGCCTGATGCTCCTGAACCGGTGCTTAATTTCTTGAGCCAAGGTATTTTGTGGGCTGATGTGGTGACTACAGTGAGTGAGACATATGCTAAAGAAATCTTGACTCCTGAATATGGTGAAGGGCTAGAGCGCCTTTTGTGCTATCGACGGGAGCAGCTTGTTGGCATCGTCAATGGATTAGATTACGAGGAATATAATCCGGCAACTGACCGTTTTATACCTCTCCGGTATGATATCTCAACGGCGGACAAAAAGGTTGGCAATAAGTTGGCTCTCCAGAGACATGCTGGATTTACTGAGGACGTGGAGATGCCTCTCATCGGCATGGTTTCGCGTCTCGATGAGCAGAAAGGTCTGGATATTGTGATAGAGAGCTTCGATTATTTTTTTCGGGAAACAAAAGCTCAAATGGTTATCCTAGGCAGGGGCAGAGAGCAGTACCACAGTCTCCTGAGGCAGGCGGCAGATAAGTATCCAGAAAGGTTAGCCGTATTTATCGAATTTGATGACATTTTAGCCCGGCTTATTTATGCTGGCTGTGACATTTTCCTGATGCCATCTCGTTTTGAACCGTGTGGATTGGGGCAGCTTATAGCTATGCGCTATGGAGCCGTGCCTCTAGTAAGGCATACTGGTGGTCTAGCTGACACTATCGAAGATTTGACTCCTGACCTCGGCGAGGGGAGTGGTTTTGTCTTTAAGGACTATGACTCTGATTCCATGCTAGTTGCTGTTAAGCGGGCGGTTGATAGTTACAGGAACAAGGAAGGGTGGTGGGGTGTGGTGCGGCGCATCATGGCACTTGATTTTTCCTGGCAGGCATCTGCCAAAAAGTATGAATCGCTGTACCGTAGTCTCTTGGAGCAAAAGAAACATGTCATGGGCTGACCCGAAATGTGTATTAGCTGTTGACTTAGGTGGTACCAAGATTATCGCCGCAACGGTTAAGCCCGGTGGTGAGTTGATATCACGACATTATTGTTTGACTCTGGCTTGGGAGGGTCCTGAAGCAGTGATTGAAAGGCTGTTGTCCTCCATGGGTAAAGTAATGGCTAAAGCTGGACTAAAAAACTCTGAATTGGGTGGCGTTGGCGTTGCTGCTGCCGGGATAATAGATAGTGACAGAGGTATTGTAACAACCTCTCCTAATTTACCAGGCTGGCAAGATGTCCCGATAAGGGATATTATTGCCGAAAGGTTTGGCGTGTCTACATATGTAATCAATGATGCCAGTGCTGCTGCTTTAGGGGAGTGTTGCTTCGGGGTTGGGAGGGGGATGAGAAACCTAATTTACCTTACTGTAAGCACAGGTATTGGCGGTGGAATTATCATAGATGGAAAGCTCTATTTAGGGGCTGATGGGTGTGCCGGTGAATTAGGGCACATGATAATAGAACCTGATGGTCCTCGCTGCGCCTGCGGAAATTTTGGTTGTCTCGAAGCTCTGGCTTCGGGCTCAGCCATGGCTAGGGAAGCGTTGAGACGGTTGTGCCAGGATGAGCCGAGTTCTATCACCGAGCTGACGCAGGGTAAGCTTGAGAGTATTACTGCTGAAGTAATTGCTGCCGCAGCAAGGCAGGGTGACAAGCTAGCTCGGGAGGTAATAACTACTGCTGCTGGTTATCTAGGGATTGGATTGGTGAACTTAGTCAATATTTTTAATCCACAAGTAATTGCTATCGGGGGTGGTGTCTCCAAAATGGGCAGTATGTTGCTTCAGCCGGCGCGGCGGGTGGTCAAGGAAAGAGCTTTCAAGTTGCCATCACAGACAGCGCGTATCGTTCGAGCTCGCCTTGGTAGCAATGCTGAGATGATAGGTGCTGCTGCTTATGTTTTCACACAGCATCTAGCAGAGGGCAGAGAGAGATGATTTACTGGGCTCAACTTCTTCATTTCTATCAGCCACCGACCCAATCTCCCGCTATCTTAAGGAAGGTCTGCGATGAATCATACAGACCGCTGATTGAGGTGTTGAATCGATATCCTCAGGCTAAAGTCACTGTGAATATAAATGGTGTTCTTACCGAGATGCTCCGTGATTGTGGGCATGGCGACATTATCTCAGGACTGAAGCAGCTAGCTAAGAAGGAGCAGATAGAGTTTACCGGTAGTGGCAAGTACCACCCAGTATTGCCGCTGATTCCTTTGAAAGAGGTAGAAAGACAAATCCAGCTAAATTACAGAACAAACCGTCAGTTTTTTGGGACTTGCTATGAACCAAAAGGTTTTTTCCCGCCAGAGATGTGCTATGGCAAGCAGATAGTGGACCCCGTTCTAGACTCCGGGCACAGGTGGATTATATTGGCCGGCATTGCCCACCCTTGCCCGGAGAACTGGCCAGTAGACGTTGTCCATCATATTGAAGATAGTAATAAGCGGTTGATGGTGTTCTTTCGTGACGACATAGTGAGTAATAAAATATCGTTCCGCAAGTTGGAGCCTGCCGAATTCCTGGACAATTTGAGGTACATCAAAGGTAACAGGAAAGACGTATACATTGTGACCGCTATGGACGCCGAAACCTTTGGTCATCATATTCAACACTGGGAAGAGCTGTTCTTAGCTGAGGTATATGAACAGATTGGAATATCCAAACAGACTTTGTTCAGTCCGAAACAGGCTACGGTTTTGGCGCACTTGCATAGTCTCTTTTATGAGAACGGTAACATGGCAGAAGAAGTTCGGCCGGTGACCATAAGTGAACTGCTGCAGCTTTTTCCGCAGGGTGGACAGGTCGAGCCGATAGCGTCCTCATGGGGCACCTCGGCACAGGACCTGGCTGCCGGCAATCCCTATCCGCTGTGGAAGGAACAAGGTAATGAAATCCATCGGTTGCAGTGGGAACATATGAATATAGCAATTGAACAGGTGGACAAGGCTATGGAGGTTGCCGATAATGATGAAGCTAAGCGGTTTGCTAATATTGCCCGGGGGCTGCTGGACAGGGCGTTGCACAGTTGCCAGTTCTGGTGGGCGAGTCGCAGACCGATGTGGGATATCAACTTGGTCCACATGGGACTGTTGCAGCAGTTGCGGGCAATTGTTAATGCTTATCGAGCTATCAACCTCAGTCAAGCGGAGGAGGATATAAAGAGGGACTATTACCATAAGCTAGTGGCAGCGAGAGATTTAAGGAACAAGATTACCGACAGGCTTTTCGTGTGGTAGAATGAATTCAGGAATGATTCAGTGGCTGGTCGATAACTGGCTTAGTGTGGCGATTCCAGCAATCGCCTTTCTTGCTACCTATGTTGTTGGCTTATGGGCGAGAAGGGTTGCCTATCGTGCTTTTGACCGCTGGGTGACAAAGTTGCGGTGGGAGGGAAGCAGGATGGTTGTTGATACTACACGGGTGCCCTTCTTACACTGGTTTCTGTTGCTTGGCGTCTACATAGCCATTCACACAGCACCCCTGTCACCAGAGGGAACACTATTGGGAAGCAGGATAGTTGCCAGTCTGTTTATTGTGTCTCTAGCATGGGTGACTGTTAGTCTAGGGGAAAAGTTGGTTAGACTTTATATGGGTCGCATAAAAGCTCCACAGCCGCCGACCGCTCTTGCAGTAAATGTGGTTAGAATTACCATAATTGTTCTTGGGGTATTGATAGTACTTGATATTTGGGGGGCACCTACTACGCCGATCATATTTGTCCTAGCTGCCGCTTTGTTCATAGTTGGACTAGCTTTACGGGACATTGCCCCCAATTTGCTATCAGGAGCTCAGATAGCCTTGGGAGAGCAGATCAGACTGGGTGATTTCATAAAGCTGGAGTCCGGAGAGTCAGGATATGTGACGGCTATTAGCTGGCGGAATACCCAGATTAGGACGCTTGAGGGGAACTTTATTCTCATCCCGAACATTCAACTGACACGAAGCAAGGTGACAAATCTGGGGCGTCCTGTTAAGAAGGCGACCTACCCCTTCCGCTTTTATAGCCGTCTGCACTTAAAGGAACTGACTGGGCTTAAGGCGAGTAATTTGCGCGAGCTGGCAAATATACTGAAGGAGGCTCCTGATTCGGTGGTCTATTATCACACTCACCATTTCCTTGAAGAACACCACTATCTTACACCTGAGCCGGCGAATGATTTTGCTCTCTGGGTGAGCGATGTATTGGGGGATGAAGTTCTAGGAGAGAGGTTAGCGAGTGTTGATACCTTCGATTTTCCTACTATGGGGGCTCTGAGGATGTGGCTTGTGGACGTTATAGAGGACTATTTAGCGAATAATCCAGATGGTAAAAAAGCTTCAGAGGGTGAGGAGTTCCATTTCATCCGGTCAAGAGGTGTTATATTGCCTACCCCGTATGTTGCTCATAACTTGAGGGAGTTTGTGGAGGTGATGAAAAAAATCACCGTGGATTCTATTTACTTCCACGTTTTTGAAGCTAGATTGAGGCTGCAGAAGGGAACCAACGATTTCTCCATTTGGCTGAAAGACTGCTTGGATGAAGACGAACTGGCTGATAAGATT
>DTZC01000010.1 GCA_012961565.1 Dehalococcoidia bacterium | reverse complement strand
ATTCCCCTGTGGGCAAGGCAATGGTAAGGCAAATAGCTATTGACGATGACGATTTTCTCCCCGGCTTGACCAGATTGGCAGAGGCTATAAGGCAACAGGGGGCCAGAGCAGCAATACAGATTCATCATGCCGGCAGGCAGACTTCAGCCAGATACACGGGTTTTCAGCCGGTGGCACCATCACCTATTCCTCTGACCGGAGGCGAACTGTTTCCTATGACTGGAGGTGAACTGCCCAGAGAGCTGACCTCAGCGGAGATAGCCACACTGGTAACCCGCTTCGCCGAAGCTGCAGAGCGGGCGATGAAAGCTGGCTTCGATGGCGTCGAGATTCACGCCGCCCACTGTTATCTCGTCTGCCAGTTTCTCTCCCCCCTGTCCAATCACAGGCAGGACAGCTATGGCGGTAGCATCGAAAACCGCGCCCGATTCTTGCTGCAGATAATCGAAGCCATAAGGTCACGGGTAGGCAGAGACTACCCGGTCTGGTGTCGATTAAGTGCTATGGAGATAGGCGTGGAGGGTGGCATCACACTGGAAGAGACACAGACAGTGGCTCAACTGGCTGAAAAAGCCGGTGTGAATGCAATTCATGTCTCGGCGCATACTGTTGCCCCCGCCCATCGTCCTCCCACGGCGCAGGCTCCAGGCAGCTTTGTTCCCTTCGCCGAGGCAGTCAAGAAGGTGGTCTCTATTCCGGTCATCGCCGTGGGGCGAATCCTACCCGAACTTGGCGAGGACATTCTCCACCAAGGGAAAGCAGACTTCGTCTCCATAGGGCGACCTCTGCTAGCTGACTCCCACCTACCACAAAAGGCAGCAACCGGTACACTTGAAGATATCAGACCCTGCCTATACTGTCTCTCTTGCCTCGACAGCCTCAACTGGCGTAAAGAGGGTCTATGCTGCATTGTTAACCCGGCACTGGGTAGAGAGCAGGAGTACCGCATCAGGCGTGCCGAACGTGCCAAGGTGGTGGTTGTAGTTGGCGGCGGTCCTGGCGGTATGGAAGCAGCCAGAATCGCTGCATTGAGAGGACACAAGGTATTCTTGCTCGACGATGGCGAGGAACTGGGGGGACAACTACTCTTAGCTTCGAAGCCTCCATTTAAAGATACCATTGAGACCTTTCGCCAGTACCTAGTACGGCAGGTAACCAGGCTGGGGGTTGAGCTCCGGCTAAGGCAGAGGTTTACCGCGGATTTAGTGGCTGAACTCAGACCCGATGTTGTGGTGCTTGCCACCGGGGTGGTCCCGTTTGTTCCCCAGATACCCGGGGTACATGGCAAGCAGGTTGTCCACGCCAGCGTTGCTCTCAGCGGCGGCAGTACCGGAGACCGGGTAGCTGTAATAGGTGCTGAACTCGTGGGCTGTGAGACAGCATTGTACCTGGCAGAGCGGGGCAAGAAAGTAACTATTATGCGGCGAGGTCCCGAGCCAGCTACTAAAGTCAACCAGTTCATCAGAATGCCTCTTATTAGCCGCCTGCAGGCGAAAGGCGTTTCTATACTTACCGGCGTTGAATACGAGGAAATCACCAAGGATGGCGTTATCATCAAAAGCAGGGCAGGCGAGAGAAAGATAATTGAAGCCGATACCGTGGTGCTAGCAGCCGGTGCCAAGCCCAACACCGAGCTTTTAGCACCGCTACAAAGTAGAGTACCTCAAGTAATCTCTGTGGGCGACTGCGTGGAACCCCGGGGAATAAGAGAGGCAGTGGAGGAAGGCTGCCGTGCCGGGCTGGCAGTTTAATTCACCGCGTACAGGCATTGAATGCTGAGAGGGGGAGGTTGAAGTAAATGAACATGGAGTTAATAGTAAATCTCATCCTGTGCATTATAATACTGGCACTGGGTATCTGGGCTTATACCCAGAAGAGAGGTGAGACTCCGCTCTTCATCGGTATCGCCTTCGGACTGTTTGGTACTTCACATTTTCCTAAGCTCGCTGGACTAGGGGTGAGTTTAGCCTCTTTGCTTGTTGTAATCAGGGTAATCGCATATCTACTGGTCTTGATTGCACTCTCCAGAGTAGCCATTAAAGGGCGAGCCAGATAATACAGCAAACCAGGCACTCGGGGGCAGCCGTCAGTGGGGTGGCATTACTCGCTACGGCTTTTCCTGAATGAGGGAGGCACCGTGAACACCGCCACCTTATCCCAAGAGGCTTGACAGTGTGTATTATAATAGATATAGTCTAGCTTTGATGGAAGGAGGTGATACAAGTGGCGCAGGCATATTGTTTCAAATGTCGGAAAAAGGTGGAAATCAAAAACCCGGAGAACGTTACCCTGAAGAACAAAAGGCCAGCGACGCGGGGGGCCTGTCCATCCTGTGGTACCAAGGTATTCCGTATTGGAAAAGGCTAATCGTGCTGTCGGGCGTTAGTCGGCATATGCAGATAACTTCCTGACCTTCTGTATCAAGAGCGATGGGTTGTCCTTTAAAACATGATGGTGTTCCTGGTTACTCAAACCAGCCCTACGAAGTACAGTTCGGCACAAGGTGGTGGTGAGTAGGTCGTTTTCATCGTGAGCATCAGAATTAAGCAAAAGTTTTGAATTTGCCTGGCGACAAACGTGGACAATGTGAGCATTAGTCGAAGAATGCCCCCGGCGCGTAGTCAGCTCAATAAATACATCGTTTTCTGCTGCCAGCGTAGCCTGTTCAAAAGTTATCAAGCCGGGGTGAGCTAAGATATCAACCCAAGGAGATTGAACAGCAGCAAGATTTGTACCCTCGTCGACTGGTTCGATAGGGGTCTCGCCATGGACTATTACCAGCCAGGCTCCAGCTTCTTTGGCTTTTTGGGCGACCTCAGAGATAGCACGCGGGGGCACGTGTGTGAGCTCAACACCGGGAATAGCTAGAATATCCCAGTAGGCTCTGGCTAGAGCACAGTCGTCGCTCACCTCTTTGATTACTCTAGCGAGAGAGCCGAGGGCTACGTGGTCAGTAATAGCAAGTGCTGAGTAACCTTTGACGACAGCACGGCGTATCAATTCAATTGGTGACAAGATACCATCGCTGTGAAAGGTATGAGTGTGAAAATCATAAAGCACCCTGCAAAAATACCATAAATGGTGGTTTTGAGACAAGAGGGAACATGGTAATTTACAAACTAGAATGGTGATAAAGATGCTGAATAAAGTACTCGTTCCTCTAGATGGCTCCGCCGAGGCAGAAAGTGTACTCCCTTATCTCAGGGATTTGGCTCCCAGATTTGGCTCCCAGGTGCATATTCTGGGCGTAGGCATTGGCAGGAAGACACGCCGTGTCAACCGCCTTCTTGAAGACTATATTAGCAGAACAGCGCTAAGCCTTCGCAGCGATAACATCGATGCCGAACCAGTGGTCCTCTATGGCATTGCGGCAGGCAGAATCCTTGATTTTACCGCAGCAAAAGAGTTTGATTTAATTATTATGGCTACCCACGGTCGCAGTGGCAT
>DTZC01000009.1 GCA_012961565.1 Dehalococcoidia bacterium | reverse complement strand
TTATCGGAACAGCTATGCTGACTGTGGAGGTCTCTGATGTCTTTTAAAGTGCTCCTGTTTATTTTCTCATCAATCAGGTCATAACGATAAACCGGGTCAAGGAGCTCTAATCTCCCTTCGTTGCTGCATCTGGGACAAGCAGAAATTGAGTCATGGGGTAGGCATACCTTACTACAGTCTATCCACCTAAAACTTTTGACGAAACTCTCATCTGCTGCCCTTTAGTCTTCGTCAAAACCGGGTATCTGTCTGATTCTGTCCTTTAAGTTGAAGCCTTGACTTTCGAGCCAGCGGGTACGTAGCAGGTGATATACAACAACCAGAGCTGTCCAGCCAATATATGCCAAACCAACGACAGGGGCTTCTGACAATACAAGAAAGATAAACAGCGAACATGACAAGACTGAAAGGATAGAAGCAGTGGTCAACCAAGGCTTTGAGAGTTTAAAGTAGGCTTTGTCGTAGCGGTCAGGAAACTTGCTGGGGAGTTTTATAGCAGCTATCGAGACTGTTACAGTCATCATGAGAATCCCGACTGCAGCCATCACAGCGTAGAAATTGATATCTAAGCCAATTGAAAGCAGAAATATCACGAACATGAAATATATTCCTACAGCGTTCAATGGGGAACGGGTGCGTTCATTTACCTTACCAATGAACATAGGTGCTATGCCATCACGAGCTTGGGCATAGAGTTCGCGTGGTAAGGCTATTGCGGCTGCGTTAAATGAAGTCAATCCTGCGCTGAGGGCTCCTATACCTAGGAAGATAACCCAGAACCTAGGAAGAAAACTGGCTCCTGTGTCCAATAGGGGGGCTGTCATACACTTTATAGCTTCGAAATCGTAAGGTACAGAACCAATGAATGTAGTACCAACAAGAATATAGATGACCAGCACGACCAATCCGCCAATTGTGAGTGCCAGTGGAATATTTCTGCGCGAGTTCTTCATTTCTTCGCCTGTTTCGCCTATTACCTGGAAGCCTATCCACGCGCTATAGCAAAGAACGGTAGCCATAATGAGTCCACCGGCTCCTTGTGGCGATGAGAGGCTAAAATGCAAGGGATTACTGAGTGAACCGACAATCCCGTAGATGAGCAAAGCAGTGATGAGCTGAGCCACAAACAAGATTTGCACCCATGTTGCCAGTCTTAAACGAAACAGGTATAGGACAAAAAATAAAGCTGGCAGGATGATTGCCAAAACTTGGATTGGTATGTTCCAAGGTAGGTGAGCTGCGATATATCCAGCTAACCCTAGGGAAACAAATACAGTAGTGCAAGCTCCGCCTAGGATAGCCCAGTAGGACGCTACGGTGCCCACTAGCGGATTGAGCAATCGGCTGGTGTAAATATAGCCAGCACCAGCACGAGGAATAGCACTAGCAACGTGGATGAGAGGTGTAATACCAAGCATCGAAATAACCATTGCTAATGTGAATGCTAGCCATGTGGCATTTCCGGCATATGCCCCAATGCCTGCTATCAAAGCGTAGATACCCATGCCTATAATGGCACCGGCAACAAGAGCTATTCCGCCTAGCAGTGTCATTGAGCGCTCAAGCCTCGCTTCGCCGGAGGTCACCATACCCTGTGGGGACGGTTTGGTCTCAGCCATTATTTACCCTTGCAAGATCAAACTCACTAATTTGAGCGATTGCTGTGCTTAGAACTTCGATTCTGCGGCATTCCATTGTCTTATCGAGTGGACAAGGTGGAGTTTATCTGTTTTGGCCTGCTAGTTGTTCCAGGTATTGCTGCGTATCGCTGAGAGCTTCTGTATACGTCCGCTACCAGCATCAGAGATCTGGCTTTGAGAGTGCGCTTATTTTATTGCAATGACTTCTATTTCTAGGGGGAAGTTGCCAGGGATTTCCTTTACAGCCACGCAGGTGCGTGCCGGAGGAGCCTTTGGGAAAAAGACTTGATAAACTTCGTTCATACCGTTGAAGTCACCCAAGTCCCGCAAGAAAACAGTCACCTTAACCACTTTATCAAGGTCACTACCCGCTGATTCTAATGTTCTTTTGATATTGTCCAGAACAAGCTCGGTGGCTTTCTTTATATCATCGGTAACCGCCAATTGCCTGTTCGCTTGTAGAGGGACCATCCCAGACACAAAAAGGAATTCACCTGCCTGTACCACATGGGAGTAGGGGCCGCCCTTTATGAGCATATCAACATCATGAACTTCTTTCTTCATACAAACCCTCCGTTAGTCTGCTGCAAACCATTCACCCTTTTTAAGCTTGATTGATGGCAGAATTATAGCATATAAGCTGTATCTTCCTTAAGAAGTTGCCTAGTTACGCCGCCAGGTTTTGCGGTTGTAGGTAAGAGCCGAGTATACGTGACAAGAGATGCAGTAGGTACAATCTCGAAACTCGACTCTGTACTGCGAAAAGAAGCTAGATATGCCGGAGGGCATTGTTATCCTAACGGATGACCTGATATTCGCAGTTGAGGCTAGAAGCACAGAGCTTATCCTAATGGAGCGGGATTCAGGTTGAAAATACCAGTGGTTAATAATTCATTTATAGACTTGATGCTTGTAGCTAAAAAACAAATAGGCGGCGAAGCCTCCATCCTGCTGTTTCAAGAGTATACAGCCTGTTCTAGGTTGACACCTTTTTGAAAACGATATGCCTTTGCCATTTTGGTGATAGTTCAGGAAAGTCGGTGCGGAAATGTGCCCCGCGGCTTTCTTGGCGCAGCAAGGCTGCTTCGGTCATCAATCGAGCGGTTAGTACCATGTTATTTAATTCATAGGTAGGGCGGTCTGAAGGTTGAAGCAGAGAATCTTGCCAAGTAGCCAAGATGCCCGCAGCTTGAGTTAGCCCCTCGCCAGAGCGAACGATGCCCACTTTATCCCATATAACAGATTGGAGATTTGATAGGGTAAGCTGTGGAGCTGTTGCCACCTTCTTACCATCACTGAGAACGAAGTATTCAACCTGTGACAGTTTTGGAGTTTGAGTGGCTTTGTCTGTTTCGCGCGTTCTTTCAATGATTCGTTTACTGAAAACAATCACCTCTAGCAGTGAGTTCGAAGCCAGTCGATTAGCGCCGTGGACACCGGTGCAGGCGGTCTCACCGGCGGCGAACAAGCCAGCGATGTTAGTTTCTCCCCACACATTAACCTTAATCCCACCCATCATGTAATGAGCTGCTGGAGCTACAGGGATGAGCCCTTTAGTGATATCAATCCCGTGGTCGAGACAAAAGCGATAGATATGGGGGAAGCGGGTGGTAATGCGACGTGATGGTATATGAGTTACGTCTAAGAATACCCGGTCACTACCGGTTTTTTTCATTTCATATAAAATGCTTCTCGAGACCACATCTCTGGGTGCTAACTCGGCATCGGGTGTATAATCGGGCATGAATCGGTATCCCTCGACATTTCGCAAGATGCCTCCCTCGCCACGTACAGCCTCGCTGATGAGAAATGATGGGGCTCCTGGCAGCCGTGTGGCAGTAGGATGGAACTGGAAGAATTCCATGTCAGTGATTTCAGCGCCGGCTTCGAATGCCAGTGCAATCCCATCGCCAGTGGCTACATCAGAGTTAGTGGTGTACTTAAACAAGCGCCCAGCACCACCGGTAGCCAGAATAACATAGCAGCATTCGTATTCCTCGGTTAGCTCGGTGCGGCAGTCGAGAGCCTGTACACCCTTTACCCTGCCATTGTCTACTAGGATTTTAGTTGCCAAGCAAAATTCAAGGACGCGTATTGATGACATACGCACTTGCCGGCTCAGTGTGACTTCAATGTGTTCACCGGTGGCATCACCGCCCGCATGTAAGATACGAGGGACGCTGTGAGCAGCCTCCCGTGTTAGTGCGATCTCTCCATTTACTGTGTCAAATGGGACGCCAAACCTTATCAAGTCGGCTATGCGGTCAGGTGCCTCATTCACCAAGATACGCACAGCTTCAGGGTCACATAAGCCATCCCCAGCATTGATAGTGTCTTGAAAGTGGAGTTCAGGGGAGTCGTTTTTACCTATCGGAGCAGCGATTCCACCCTGAGCATGCTTGGTATTGCAATCCTCGATGCTACCCTTGGTAAGAATTAAGACACTGCCTGCATCCTTGGCTAGAAGAGCAGTATAAAGCCCGGCGATGCCACTGCCAACTATGATGTAGTCATAATAGCTCATCCGTACTCCCGCTAAAAGCTATTTTACGCCTGTCATTTCTCCTTGCAAAGCCCAGGGGCTGACTTTGGTGATAGCTACAGAGACTAGTTTTCCAAAGCAGTTAGTTTCAGAATGGAAGAAGGTCAGCTTGTCACCCCTGGTACGCCCGTACCATTTCCCGCCCTTTTTCCCCTCAACCAGGACTTCAACTGTTTTGCCTATGAATCTTGAGCTGATTTCGCCAGCTATACGAGCCTGAAGCGCCTCTACTTTATTCAGGCGCTCTTTTTTTACCCTAGGTGGGATATTGTCTTGGTATTCTCTTGCCGCGATAGTGCCAGGACGTGGGGAGAAGGCAGCGACATGGACTGTATCGAACTTGACCTCTTCAAGTATACTCAGGGTGTGGTCAAACTGCTCATCGCGCTCCCCGGGAAAGCCAACGATAACATCTGTGCTCAGGGATACCCCAGGTATATAGCTGCGGATTGTGTGAATGAGCTGTAGATACTGTTCTATGGTGTAGCCACGTCCCATGAGTTTCAAAATATCGTTGTCTCCCGACTGAAGTGGCAGACTGAAGTGCTTACATACTTTGTCCAGAGAGGCGATAGTCTTTATGAATTTCAAGTCCACGTCCTTGGGATGGCTGGTTAAGAAGCGAATCCTTACTAACTCGCCAATTCCGCTAAGTTGTGCAAGTAGCTCACTGAGGTCGGTCCGTTGCGAAAGGTCATGGCCATACGAATTTACATTCTGTCCCAGTAGCGTGACCTCTTTCGTTCCACGTGCAACTAGGCGGTCCACTTCACAGACTATCTCGGTTATCGGCCGGCTTTTTTCCCTTCCCCGCCGGTAGGGTACGATACAGTAGGAGCAGAAATTGTTACATCCCTGAATTATGGGAATAAAGGCAGTAACGCTTGTCCTTGTGGCTAAAGGTGGTGCCGGTTTTGCATCAGGTAATAGTACTCCATGTTTTTCAGCCCAGCTAAGCAATTGGCTATAGTCTCCTGGCTTAAAGAAGAGGTCAACATAGGGGAAATTGCTTTTGAGTCGTTCAATATTGGAATCGACAAAACAACCAGTAACTACAATAGCCAGGCTTGGACTATTCCTCTTGATGCCCTTAAGATAACCAAGGGTACCGAGAACCTTGTCTTCGGCAGCTTGCCTGACTACGCAAGTATTCAACACTATTAAATCGGCATACTGAAGTGTCTGAGTAGATTGATAGCCGAACATTTCCAAATAGTCAGCTATCTGCTGCGACTCAGCTTTATTCATTTGACAGCCTATGGTCCAGATATAGTAGCGGGGCATATATTGACTCAAGGTCTTCACCAGTTTCTTCATTAAACGCTCAGGCTGGGCTTTATCGTCAGCCCACCGTCAATAACCAGAGTTTCACCGGTGACATAAAGTGAAGCATCAGAAGCCAGATAGATAACTCCACCGACGATATCCTCGGGCCGGCCCAAACGGGCAAGTGGGATTTGCTTCACAGCTTCTGGATGAGCACCGAATAACTGGAGCATTCCCTCAGTTGCTATATAGCCAGGGGCAATAGCATTAACTCTGATGTTGTGTCTAGCTAAATCAACAGCCATAGTTTTGGTCAGATGCATGATTCCTGCTTTAGCTGCACCATAAGCGGCATTGAATACATAAGCATCGATTCCTGCTACTGAGGCTATATTAACGATAGCCCCTCTCTTTTGTTGTATCATTACTCTAGCGGCACTCTGGCTGCAGAGAAACACGCTTTTCAGATTCTCGCGTATGATAGCGTCCCAGCCTCCTTCGCTCATCTTCATGGTAGCTACGTTGAATGAGCCACCAGCATTATTGACCAGGATGTCAACTCGGTTAAA
The DNA here is from genome assembly GCA_012961565.1 of Dehalococcoidia bacterium. Taxonomy (GTDB): domain Bacteria; phylum Chloroflexota; class Dehalococcoidia; order GIF9; family UBA5629; genus DTZC01. The sequence goes on along the minus strand of DTZC01000009.1, from coordinate 1,962 downwards.
TTCTTTGACCGTCCCGTCTATCAGGTTATTCACCTGTTCGCTGAGGCGCACGTCGGTTGGTATGGCCAAGGATTTACCACCTTGCCTCTTGATTTCCGAAGCAGTTTTCTCGATATCCTGGGCAGTACGGGCAGCAACCACTACAGCAGCGCCAGCCTCAGCTAGTCCCAGAGCTATAGCCTTCCCTATGCCCCGACCAGCTCCGGTCACAATTGCTACTTTGTCTATGAGGTCACTCAGGTTTGAACTCATGCTTTCGTAATATCTGCCTTGAGAGGAAAAGTAATACCCCTTTTACTCTGGATTATGCTAACTCAAGACTACAAATTGTGTCAATTTCAGGATTGGCAATCCGTCCTGTGTTCAGTCTTTCCTCCTAAGACTATATAGAACACACAGGGTGGTCTGGTAGAGTAAATCAAATAAGCCGATTTTGAGGAGATCAGCTATAGAGTTTAAATCACCCCCTCTGCTCTTAGTTGAGAAATTTCCTGTTCTGAATAGCCGCCGATGTCCCTCAGGACAGACTCCGTATGTGCGCCTAATTCAGGTGCGGCACTCCTTGTCCCTGCCTGTGCTTGGCTGAAGTGGACTGGATAACCGGGAATCTTTATCTTTCCCAGCTTGGGATGTTCGAAATCCACTATATAGCCATTTTCTGTTATCTGTACATCGTTCACCAGCTCAATTAGCCGGTTAACAGGAGCCGCAGGGAGGTCATGTTTAGCCAGAATATCAAGCCATTCATCTCTTGGCTTGGTGGCGAAAAGTTGGTCAAGAAAAGCGACAAGCTGCTCTGAATTGATACGCAGCTTTTCATCTGTATTGAATCTCTCGTCTTTCTCCAGTTCAGGATGTCCGATTGCTCGGCAAAACTCTGGCCAGTACCTCTCGAAAAGGGTAGCTGTCAGAATAAACCAGCGACTGTCAGCGCACTTATAATAATTCCTCAATGGATAAGCCTTTGACCGCTTATGTCGAGGGACCTCGAAGCCACTGACCAGGGCGATCAGGACATTGCAGTAAAGCATGTACAAGGCGGTGCTTAAAATGGAAACGTGGACTTCCTGCCCGATACCAAAGCGCTCGCGCATCAGCAAAGCAGTGATTATCTCATGGCTAGCCATAATTGATGTCGCTTGGTCAACAATCCCGAACTGAGAGAGTAGCGGCGGCATATCAGGCTCCCCTACACAGAACATCATCCCGGACCGCCCTTGTCCTTGGTAGTCAAACGCCCCTATATCACGATCAGGACCACCGGGACCATATCCTGACACCCAGGCATAAATAAGCTTGGGGTTGATCTTGGAGAGGGTAGCATAGTCCATGTTCAGCTCTTCTACCGCCGGTCGCCGCAAGCTGGTGACAAAAACATCTGACTTGCTCACCAGTCGATGAGCAACCTCCTTTCCCTTTTGCCTGTTTAAATCTATAGTAATGCTTTTCTTATTGCGATTGGCTGCTTCGTGCCATATGCTGCCTCCCCCTTGGAGTTCTAGGCGGACATCACCGACTACTTTCATATGTCTCATTGGGTCTCCTACGCCTGGCTGCTCTATTTTTATCACTTCAGCACCCAGGTCACCCAAGATTGCAGAACCCCCTGGTCCAGCGTGGAACATGCCAAGTTCCATAATGCGGATTCCTTCTAAGGGTTGCCTCATAAATTTGCCTCCTCTGGGTTACTTTGCAGGTGGGCCCATTTAGTCTCCACATTCATCCTTAAGGAAATACCTAGACCTGCCAGAATCCACAAGCTAACTTTTCCCGCTCGCTCTAATGGTGTTGTTTAGATTTTGGGGCTGTACTTTTCAAAATTACAGAAAGCTAACTAAGAGTGAGCGTGACCCCTGGTAGAAGAGCATCAATTTGATGGTCTACCTGACAATGGCGGAGGGAATGGGATTCGAACCCATGACCCCGATTTCTCGGGGTAACCGCTTAGCAGGCGGCCGCACT
>DTZC01000008.1 GCA_012961565.1 Dehalococcoidia bacterium | reverse complement strand
GTCTTTGTGCACGCAAGCGACGGTTGGGGGGCAGCAACAAAATTATCAGGCACTGGGATTCAGCACACGCCCCACAAATAGAATGCTCCCTGTCTCAATGTCCCGGATAAAAAATATAAACGGGTGGTCGACGGTCACCTCAACAGGCATTTCTGGCACTGCCGTGAGGGTCATTACTACTGCAGTAGCTGCGGCAGCCTCTGTGCCCGCTTCATCTACCGAGACAAACGCCTTGTGGAGCACATCCCCTATGAACAGGTCGCGGTTGCCTGTCATACCCGAGAAGTCAGCACTTGTGGAGAAAGCAATCGGCATGCCCATCATTGCCAGAGTTTTCTTTAGACTAAAGGTGGACTCGAATTCGAATCGTGGCATGGTCAGGGTAACCTGGCGGGGCTCCAGGGCTTTCATTATTTCCGCCACCCGCTGGGCATCCAGCGACCTTTCAAATGCCTCAAGCTGGTGTGACCGGGGAAGCAAGATTACCATGGAGAATTCACCTCCGTCGTATTTCAGTTCAACAGCCTGATACCCATCGCCCTGGGCATAACCCAATGATCCCGTCTGCTTCATCATCGATACAGTGACCTCTCCGCCATCGCGCAGGTAGAACGGTTCGTCCCCGGTCATGTCCTCTCTAAAGGGATGCTGCCAGGCTGCATTGAAATAAATAGCGTTGGTCAGGACAAGTCTGGTGAGTTCACCGATAAGACCCTGCGGAATCAGGTCTTTAATCCGTCCTTCTGTCTGGTCGCTAACCCAGTTGTTGATGGTAATCCGTGAATCCTCCGGGGCAGCTATGAAGTCGAGCAGCCTCAGCCCGGCACCGTAGTTCTCAGCCAGAGTGTCGAGGAATGTAGTCAGGAACTGGTAGTCTTTTTGTCCCCACAGGGCATTGACGATATTCAGCCGGAACCCTTCTCCATCCCTGCCTTGGACGCCTTCGCCACGCTGACTGAGCTCGATGTCCAGACTATTAAATGCTGGGTGCAGGCGGTGTTGAGGGAGGACAAAGTGAAGGGTATCCGCCATCTGCCGCTCAGTTTCACCGCGGGTACCGGCATAGGTCATTGCCAGTGCCAATGAGATGCTGTAAGGAGAGTAGAAGATATTGCCGCCCTCTTTACTGAGGGCCTGATATAAATTGAAGGCAAAGTCACTGTTTCCATCAACCAGCATTGCCAGGTCAGTGTCATCCACATGGGGAGAGGTCTCCCGCGGCTTGTCCGATTGCATCACCTCACCGGCGGTTGCTGGTTGAGTGCAAGCCACCAGCCCCAATACTAATGATACCGCTAGTAGACACAGAAATGCTTTCTTCACTTCAGCTACCTCCGCTCACTTTGTCTGACATATATAACGCAGAAAATCGAGCTTGGTTAGCATCTTCCCCCAGTTATAAGGGCACAGTGATAGGAGGCGCAACGTAATGTTGTGTCCGGTCAGGGGGAGATTGATAAAAAATACCTCCTGCCCTTTTCCTTTCACCCAGCTCCGCCCCAAAGAGGAACAACCGCTGGTCGGACTCAATCAGTATCCTCTCAGCGTCTCGGTCGTCCAGCAGATATCGCTGAAAAAATGCAATACAATATTTGTTGACCACGCCAGTTATGGGTCATTCAAGCGAATCCTTCGCGTGGAAGAAACTCCTCCAGCCCTGGTGTTGAATGCCCCGCGTTCCCTCTTTTCCCCACTCTGCACTTCTTCCCGCACCTATATACTGCCAATAACAAAACCGACCAGGTTGTCCTCATCCTATTGTCCACAGACTGCTTCAGTATATCGCCATATTCAGCGGCAGTGCAATCGGGGGATATCACGAAAGGAGTATAGAGACTGTTTACTAATGTAGCTGTAAGGCTTTAGCCAGCCCTTATTTTTGCCTGTAGCCCCGAGGTTTTAACCTCGGGAACTC
>DTZC01000007.1 GCA_012961565.1 Dehalococcoidia bacterium | reverse complement strand
GTCGGCGCTGATGCTGATAGATGGTATCACCGTGAATTCAGTGCTGAAATAGTCGCCGGCTACCTTCAAGGTCACCTTGTGCTTGCCCCGGGCAGCTTCAGGGACGGTGAAGTTGATTGTCCCACAAGCCTGGGTGATTTCGCCCTGACCGATTAGCTGGTCGGTCTCGCCCCAGTAGAGCTGATAGGGACCACTCCCGTAGGCGCATATGTTAGGTATGGACACTGTTGTCCCCACGGTCCCCTGCGACAGGTTCAGCGACAGGCTGCCAGCAGCGGCGACTGGTGTTGCTGATAGATATATGCCCAGCCACAGCAGAGTCACTGCTATAGCTGCAGCCGTTGGCTTCATCAAGTCCTCCGCATAATTTTGTTTCCTATCATAACACGAAGTGAATCAAAGATACAGCCATTGTGGGCAAATGTTGCCTGGAACTGGTGCTATATATCTTTAGACAGGGTTGCCAGAAATTCAGCATTGGTTTGAGTTTTAGCCAGCCGGTCAAGGAGCCTTTCGGTAGCTTCGGTGCTGTTCGGCGAGTCTTCAGCAATCATATTTACTATGCGCCGCAGCAGCCAGACCTGTTTCACTGTCGTCTCATCGAGCAGTAGCTCCTCACGGCGTGTGCCGCTATGCAAGATATTCATAGCTGGGAAGATTCTCTTCTCCGCCAGGCGGCGGTCGAGGTGCAGCTCCATATTGCCTGTGCCTTTAAATTCCTCATAAATCAACTCATCCATGCGGCTGCCGGTGTCAACAAGGCAGGTGGCGATAATGGTCAGGCTACCACCTTCTTCGGTATTCCGTGCCGCGCCGAAGAAGCGTTTCGGCGGATACAGGGCTACTGAATCGATGCCACCGGACAACGTGCGCCCGCTGGGAGGCATCGCCAGATTATAGGCGCGAGTCAGCCGGGTAATGCCATCAAGCAGGATAACCACGTCCTTGCCTATCTCCACAAGCCTCTTGGCTCGTTCTAGAGCCAGTTCGGCTACCCGCGTGTGGTTTTCTACCGGCTCGTCGAAGGTAGCTGCTACCACCTCGGCTTTCACCGAGCGTTTCATGTCAGTGACCTCCTCCGGTCTTTCACCGATAAGGCACACCATGAGGTGAGGCTCGGCATAGTTGGTGGTAATGGCGTTGGCTATCTGCTTGAGGAGCACAGTCTTGCCTGCTTTAGGTGGTGACACGATAAGCCCCCGCTGACCTCTGCCAATGGGCGCTATCAGATTGATGAGCCGTGTTGATAAGTTGCGCGGGTCGGTCTCCAGGTTGTATATCTTATCGGGAAAGGTCGGTGTCAGGGAGTTAAAATGAGGGCGATTTCTGGCTAGCTCCGGGTCGAACCCGTTTATGGCTTCGACACGTATCAGACTGCAGTATTTCTCCCCTTCCTTGGGGGGTCTGCCCTGCCCGGATACGGTATCACCGGGTCTTAGCCCGAAACGGCGTATCTGGGAGTTCGAGATATAGATGTCATTGGGTCCGGGGAGCAGGTTGTCCTGGCGCAGGAAGCCATAGCCATCGTTCACGATATCGAGAACACCGCTGACGAATAAGTAACCCTGCTGTTCGGCTTGGGCTTGCACCAGACGCATGATAAGCTCCTGTTTTTTCAGCCCGCTGTAGCCTTCAATCCCCTGTTGTTTAGCCATTTCGACCAGTTCGTCACGACTCCTTGTCTCTAGTTCAGCAACATTCATTTCAGTGACCTCTCTCATAGTAGATTTACTCTCCTGCTAGATGAGTTCCGTCCAATAGAATCTGTTCATAGTTCAGGGCTTGAGGATGACGGGTTTACATCTTGTCCTCTCCCATTACCTGTCGCCAGTCCTGAAGGAACCGCCTGATACCGATATCGGTCAGGGGGTGTTGAATCATCTGCAGCAGCACCTGGTAAGGTATGGTGGCGATATGGGCGCTGGCTCGGGCTGCCTCGATGCAGTGCTGCGGGTGCCTGATACTGGCAGCGATTACCTCTGTTTTGATTGCATCAGGATAGTTCTTATAGACCTCGACAATCTCCCTCACCAGTGCCATGCCGTCTTCGCCGATATCGTCGAGTCTGCCGACGAAGGGACTGACAAAGGCAGCCCCGGCAGCTGCAGCGAGCAGGGCTTGATTGATGGAGAAGCATAGGGTAAAGTTCACCTTTATCTTTTCCCGGCTCAACCGCCAGGTGGCTTCAATGCCTTGCAGACTGGCTGGTATCTTCACTACCACATTCGTCGCCCAGGAGGCGACTTCTCTGGCTTCGGCTACCATTCCTGATGCCTCCTGACTCAAAACCTCGGTCGATACCGGTCCCGGGACAAGAGAGCATATTTCTTGCACGTGGCGCTTGTAGTCCACCTTCCCTTCCTTTGATATCAGGCTGGGATTGGTGGTAACACCGGTGATTACCCCCAGACTGACTCCGTGGCGGATATGTTCGATGTTTGCTGTATCCAGAAATAGTCGCATTTTTTCCCTCCCGAGGCTGAGCAAGGACTTGATATGTTCATGAAAGTGGTAGTGTCACTTGTGTGCCCTCGACCAAGGTCTCCTTGGCAGCTCCGATGAAATGGTTAAAAAGTGGGTGGGGGCGGTTTGGGCGCGATTTGAATTCAGGATGGAACTGACAGGCTATCATCCAGGGATGGTCTTTAACTTCGACGATTTCAACGAGGCGGTTGTCCGGTGATAGCCCGCTGGGGATAAGTCCTCTTTGCTGTAACGGCTCGCGGAAATTGTTATTGAATTCAAAGCGGTGGCGGTGTCGTTCATAGACCACGCTTTCACTATAAGCTCTAGCCGCCAGCGTTGTCGGTACCAGATGGCAGGGATATGTGCCCAGCCTCATAGTGCCTCCCATTTCAGTGAGCCCGTGCTGCTCTGGCAGCAGGTCGATTACCGGATATGGAGTATCGGGGTCAAACTCTGTAGAGTTGACCTGTTTGCTGCCTAGAGCGTAGCGTCCGAATTCGATAACCATGACCTGCATTCCCAGGCAGAGACCGAGATAAGGGATGTTGTTCTCACGGGCATACTTGGCGGCAACCACCATACCCTCTATACCGCGGTAGCCAAAACCGCCGGGCACGATAATCCCCTGCGCTGACCTCAGCAGGTTGACATTACCGTCGCTCTGCAGCTCTTCAGAGTGCACCCACAGTATGTTTATCTGCCGCTCGTGGTGCAGCCCGGCATGACATAAAGCCTCCCTCACTGAATAGTAGGCATCCTGGAGTTCCACGTACTTACCTACCAGTGCGATGGTCACCGGTTCCTTGGGTGCCTTCAGCTTGGCAACCATCTGCCGCCACTCGGTGAGGTCAGCATTCCTGGCTTCAAGCCCTAAACGCTGGGCAATTAACTTTCCCAGCCCCGCCTCCTCCAGTATCAGGGGTACCTCGTAGATGGTCTCAGCGGTGACCAGCGGTATGACTGCCTCTTTGTCCACATCGCAGAAAAGCGATATCTTGTCCTTCAGATTCTCAGTGATTTCATAGTCCGAGCGGCACAGAATGATATCCGGCTGGATACCGATACGTCTCAGCTCATTGACGCTGTGCTGAGTGGGTTTAGTTTTCAGTTCATGGGTGGTGGCTATATAGGGCAGAAAGGTAACATGTACATAGAGGACGTTGTCTCTACCCTCTTCATTTCTCATCTGGCGGATGGCTTCCAGGAAGGGCAGACCTTCGATATCACCCACCGTGCCCCCAACTTCGACGATGACCACTGAAGCTTTGGCCAGCTCGGCAACCTCTCTTATTCGCCTCTTGATCTCGTTGGTGACGTGGGGTATCACCTGTATGGTACC
>DTZC01000006.1 GCA_012961565.1 Dehalococcoidia bacterium | reverse complement strand
GTGTGCTCTTCCGATCTAGATTCTCATACCGATGGGCTACTGGAATATCCTCAGTATACTCGTCCGGCGGTGTATCGTGGGTGGGCGGTACCCTCAGTTTTACTTTCCGGGAACCATGCTCAAATTGCTCGGTGGCGACGTCAACAGAGCTTGTTGCGGACAGCGAGGCAACGCCCTGACCTCTTGAAAAAAATTGTGCTTTCTGAAGAGGACAAGAAATTGCTCGGCGAGGTTTTTGAAGCCAAATCATAAAACGGGAAATGAACTGTAAATGGATATCAGCTCATTTAGCCAAACTAAGGTGAGCTCTGATGTGCCCCAGATTAGTCCTGGGGACACGGTGAGGGTCAGTTACAGGGTCAAGGAAGCTAACCGAGACCGAGTTCAGACTCTGACTGGACTTGTGGTCCGGATCAGGAGAGGTGGTGGTGGGGGTAGTTTTACTATCAGACGGGTTGCTTACGGAGTTGGTGTGGAGCATACCTTTCCATTTGCCTCCCCTTTCCTGGAAAAGGTTGAGGTGGTGAGGCATGCGAAGGTCCGTCGCGCTAAGCTTTACTATATACGCCGGCTTAGTGCTAAGGAGGCTCGGCTTAAGGAAAGGCGTGAGAAGGTTGCAGAGAAACTGGCAGTTGAAGAAGGCGTAGACACTGGGGAGAGAGGTGATGAGGTTGTGGCTGAAGAAACCGAAGAAGTGGTAGCTGAGGAAGCTGAAAAAGCAGAATGAAGTATGCTGAAGTAGCGGTAAATTCACCCATTGCCGGACGCCGCAGCTTCTGTTACTCAGTCCCTCCGCAATTGGCGGTTGAAGTTGGACAGGCTGTCTGGGTCCCCTTTGGTACCAAGGTTCTTCAAGGTATTGTCGTAAGAATAAATGATTATCCTTCCTTTGAAACCACTAAAGAAATCAGTGCTCCAATCACCTCATCCTCTTTATTGCTCTGCAGTCATGTTGATGCTGCTCTGTGGCTGAGCGAGTACTATCTTTCCTCCCTGTTCGATGCTGTTGCTTTGATGTTGCCTCCCGGCTTTGAGCGGCGATTAGTCACCTATTTGCAGCTTCTGGTTGACCATGTTGATTTATCCCGGCTTGGTGAGGAGCAAAAGCGGGTAGTCTTTCTGCTTCAAGGCAAAGGCCGGGTCAGGTTAGAAGAACTCGAGCGGAAGCTAGGGAAAAGAAAAGCATCGTTGATCGTTCAACAGCTGATGCGGCATGGGCTGGTTGAGAGAACCCAGGAGCTGGAAGAAGCCAGGGTAAAGCCGAAGTTAGTTACTTATTTGAAGTTGCAGATTGAGTCAAATTTGGCTCAGCAAGAGGTCGTTCGGCTGAGGCAGTCTGGAGCTCATAAGCAGGCTGCAGTGCTCGATTTGCTAATTAGGCAGAATCAGCCTGTTCCACTGGCTGAAATCAGAAAATCGGTTGCTTTTCATAGAACAGTGGTCGAATCTCTGAACAACAGAGGTCTCATTTCCGTAGAGAGGGTGAGAGTCAGGCGTGACCCTTTGGCTCATCTGAGAATCGCCCCGGCAGTGCCACCGAAGCTTACCCCGTCCCAGGAGGCAGCGTGGCTGAACATTCGGAGAGGTATAACTCAAGGGAGCCAGGGTAAAGTGCCGCCAGTTTTTTTGCTCCATGGTGTCACAGGTAGTGGCAAGACCGAGGTCTATCTCCGAGCTCTGGCTGAGTGTATAGCCCAGGGCAAGCGAGGTATCTGTCTTGTCCCGGAGATTGCGTTGACCTTGCAGACCATAGAGCGCTTTGCCTCCCGTTTCCCGGAGCAAATATCTGTGCTTCATAGTGGGCTATCTTTAGGCGAGCAATTTGATGAATGGCACCGAATAAAAAAAGGCGAGTGTAATGTGGTTGTTGGTCCGCGGAGTGCTCTTTTTGCACCTCAGCCAGACCTGGGTTTGATTGTCATTGACGAGGAACATGAGTGGACATACAAACAGTCAGACAAGTCACCGAGATATCATGCCCGTGATGCGGCTATTAAGCTGGCTGAATTAAGTGGTGCCATGGTGATACTGGGTAGTGCCACGCCTGCAGTGGAGACTTACTATAAGGCAATGCAAGGTGAGTATCAGCTTATTGAGCTTAGAGAACGGGTTACGCCTCATGGTTCTTCGCCTTTACCTGAGGTTGAGATTGTGGATTTGAGAGAGGAGCTTAAGGCTGGGAATCACAGCCTGTTTAGTCGTTCTTTGAGGGAGGCAATGGCTGAAGCCTTAGCGAGCCGGGAACAGATAATCTTATTTCTCAATCGGCGTGGCATGGCAACCTTCGTTCAATGTCGTAACTGCGGTTTTGTTTTCAGCTGTCACCGTTGTCTTTCATCCCTCACCTATCACTCGGCAGCAGAGAAATTGCTCTGCCATCATTGCCGTTATTCTACTGCCTTACCCGCAGCTTGTCCTGAATGTTTTAGCCATCGGTTCAGGTTTTTGGGTATTGGCACACAGAGAGTCGAGGCAGAAGCCAGCCGCCTATTTCCGCAGGCACGTATACTCCGCTGGGACAGAGATGTTGCCCCCGGCCGACGGGCGCATGAGGAACTTCTGTCCAAGTTTCGAGACCACGAAGCTGACATACTTATCGGTACTCAGATGGTGGCTAAGGGGCTGGATTTGCCCCAAGTAACATTGGCAGGTGTAATAAGTGCTGATACTGGATTGAACCTCCCTGATTTCCGTGCTGGGGAGCGTACGTTTCAGTTATTATGTCAGGTGGCAGGAAGAGCAGGGCGTGGTGTTGTAGCCGGCAGGGTTATCATTCAAACTTATAGTCCTGGGCATTATGCCATTAGGGCGGCTTCCAAACATGATTATCTGTCTTTTTACAATCAGGAGATAGATTATCGACGCAGGTTTGGCTACCCTCCGTTTAGCCGCTTGGCTCGCCTCACTTTCAGTCACACTAATGAAATCACCTGCTGCAAGGAGGCACAGCGGGTTAGTCGTCTGCTTGATGATGAGATTGCTAGACGGGGGCTCTCCGATTTGAGGGTTATTGGGCCGTCACCGGCTTTTGTTCCCCGGGTGCGGGGACGTTATCAATGGCATGTAATACTGTGCGGGGTTGCTCCTGCAGGCCTTTTAGCTGACATAGCTTTGCCAAAGGGATGGGTTGTGGACATTGACCCGGTAGGTATGGTTTAATGAGTCACTACAATGGCGGTTCATTCTATTCGTATTTTGCCTGACCCGATACTGAGGCGCAAAGCGAAGAAAGTGGGCAATATTGATGGCTCGATTCAGCGGCTTATCGACGATATGATCGAGACCATGCGGGCAGTCTCAGGGGTTGGCTTGGCTGCACCTCAGGTGGGTGTCCCATTAAGAGTAGCTGTGATCGAGATACCCGGCGAGGAAGTCATCGTGTTGGTTAATCCCGAAATTATCAGAAGAGAGGGCGAGCGTTTAGTTGAGGAAGCCTGTTTGAGTATTCCCGGTTACAAGGGGGAGGTCAAGCGCTCAGTCCGGGTCAAGGTTAAAGCCAAGGATAGGCAGGGACGGAGATTTCGTCTCAGGGGCGAAGAGCTTTTGGCACAAGCTCTAGAGCATGAAATAGAC
>DTZC01000005.1 GCA_012961565.1 Dehalococcoidia bacterium | reverse complement strand
GGCGCCGCCTCCGCCGCCACCACCGCCACCAGCACCTCCAGCGGGCACGATATCTGTGGAGCCGGCGAAGATTGACCAGGCTATGCTGAAAAAGATTCTGCCGGCATTTGCTAAAGCTGTGGGTCTTCCTGAAGCAGCGGTGCCGACACTACCGCCGGCGCTGGCTGTTCTGGCTGTACCCATAAAGTTCAGCGGCTCTGGCTGGCAGGCAGATGAGATAATCACCGTGGAACTGGTTGTGCCGCCAGATGTTGAGATGAAAGGTCTTGACCGCGAACGGGGCGAGGATGCTGTGGGCATTGCTCTGGCTACTGCAGATGCTGAGGGCAATTTCGAGGCCTCCATGGGCAGCATCGGAAAGGTTAACTGGTTGCTGCGGGGTGAATGGCTGCCCATTATCAAGCCAGACCTAACGAAAATCAATCCCCTGCCCAACGGTGTCTATACCATAAAGGCGGTGGGCACTGACCCACGAACTGTGGCTACTACCGCCTGGGAGCTGGAGCTGCTACCAACGGAGAAGCCGGCGGAAAAACCAGCGGAGAAGCCACCAGCCGCCCCGGGCAAGCTGTCATTCGAAGCTGCGGAGTATACCAATGAGGAATATGGCTTCTCCGTCAAGTATCCCAAGGAGTGGGCAGAGCAGTCCTCTGAGACTCTGTTGTTCTATGCTGCAGCACCAGCTCGGGTGCCTGTTTTGTTTGTTGATGCTGAGGCAGGTGCTGATTTGACTGAGGCTCTAAAGGCTTCGCTGGAAGCTGCCGGTGCTTCGGGTTTTAAGGTCGTCTCCACTGGTGAAGTGACCCTTGCAGATGGTAGTCCAGCTTCTAAGGTTGTTTTCAAGGCGACATTGCAAGGCTTTGCTGGGGAGGGGTATGCTGTCGGCGTCAAAAAGGATGATAAGTGGGTCATGGTTATGGTGGCAACTGTAGCCTTGCTCGCGCCTTATGATGAAGCCAAGTTCTCTGAAATAGCCCACACCCTGCAGTTCAAGTAAGCGGTGGTGTGTCTGGAGGAACGAAGGGTTAAAGGACGGTGATAAGGAGAAGCTCTCCTGTGGGGCGAGCTTCTCCTTTGACCTCTTGGTAATGAGTTAGCAATAGCTATTTTGTCACAGTGCATTCTGTGGTGGAAGATGGAAAACGGGGAGTGGATGTTTGCTAATGTAGCTGTAAGGGTTTAGCCCACGGACTAAAAATCAGAAGTGTAGCCCCGGGGTTTTAACCCGGGTGAACCCAACTCTGAAGGGTTGGGGCTATATTGGTGAGCTAAAATATAATGGGGATGGGTCGTTGCCAAACGCTCTGAATAGGATCGTCGGAGGTCAGATACTACAGTAGTTGCTGGAGGGTGGCAAAGACCGGGTTACTGCTCAACTGAAGAACGGAGGGGGCGTATTATGCTAAGACTTAACAATATTGAAGTTATTTATCTCAATGTCATCCTGGTACTGAAGGGAGTATCCTTGGAAGTCCCGGAGGGAAATATCGTAGCGTTGCTGGGGGCTAACGGTGCTGGTAAGTCAACCACACTTAAAGCAATATCGGGTATACTGTACACCGAGGAGGGCGAGGTTACTGATGGCAGCATTGAGTGGGATGGTCAGCGAATAGACAGGACAAACCCTGAAGACATCGTCAGATTGGGAATTGTCCAGGTATTCGAGGGCCGACCTATGTTTGAGCACCTGACTGTTGAGGAAGACCTGAAGGTAGGCGCCTATACCCGGAGTGATGTTGCTGGAGTCCGTCGTGACCTGGACATGGTGTACAGCTACTTTCCCAGGCTCAAGGAGTTCCGCCATGCTACAACCGGTTACCTGTCAGGTGGGGAAAGGCAGATGGTGGTTTTGGGGCGAGCATTAATGTCTCGCCCGAAGCTGATGCTCCTGGATGAGCCATCTTTGGGGCTTAGCCCGATACTGGTAAGGGAAATTTTTGATATCATAAAGAGGATCAATACCGAGGAGAAGACCTCCATCCTGTTGGTGGAGCAGAACGCCAAGGCGGCGCTGGAGTTAGCTGACTATGGGTATGTTATGGAAAATGGTCGGGTGGTCATGGATGGACCGGCAGAGAAGCTGAGGGACAACGAGGACATAAAGGAGTTCTATCTGGGTTTGAGTAAGCTGGGGCAGAGAAGGAGTTACAAGGAGGTGAAGCATTACAAGCGGCGAAAGCGGTGGCTAGCGTGAGTCAATGGGGAACTTTCCTAAGGAGACTGTTCACCAATGTAGCTGTAAGGCTGTAATGTGCTAGTGTTTTGTTTGTAGTCCCGAGGTTTTGACCGGGGAACTCGAGCCTGAAGAGTCAGGGCTACAGGTAAAAGGTAACTCAAGGGTTGAGGCTACATCAGCTAATTAACATAATATCTGAGGAGTGGGAGGAGTGGGTTGTTGCTAAAAGCTCTTCTTTGTAAGTATGGTTAAAGCAAAAGACAAAAACCAAGGGGGAGGGCGATTATGGATAAGGTTATAGTGACTGCGGCGATTACTGGAAGTATTCATGTACCCAGCATGTCTCCATACTTGCCGATAACCCCTCAGCAGATTGCTGATGAAGCGGTGCGGGTGTGTGAAGCAGGAGGAGCAGTAGCCCACATTCATGTCCGTGATCCGGAGACAGGCCGTCCGAGCTCTGAGATGGAACTGTTTCGAGAAGTGGTCACCAAGGTGAAGAGCCGGTGCAGCATAGTCCTTTGCTTGACCACTGGTGGCGGTGTGGGTATGACCACTGCTGAGAGGGTGAAGGTGGTAACGACCCTCAAGCCAGAGCTGGCGTCGTTTAACTTTGGTTCGATTAACTTTGGGCTGTTTCCTATAGCGGAAGCCATCAAAGAGTTCAAATACCCCTGGGAGAAGCCATATCTAGAGAGTACCGAGGATTTCATTTTTGCCAATACTTTCAAGACGTTACGTGAATTCAGCCAGGCTTTTGCCGAAAGCGAGACCAAGCCAGAGCTGGAGATATATGATGCTGGAATGATAAACAACGTAGTTTTCATGTTGCAAAAAGGGTATCTCAAGAAACCGGTGTATCTTCAGTTCGTTATGGGTATTCTAGGGAGTATGCCAGCATCACCGAACAATCTGCTGTTCTTGCATGACAGCGCGCGTCATGTGGTTGGTGACTTCGTCTGGTCTGTATGTGCCGCAGGACGTCATCAGTTACCCATGTGTACCATGTCGCTGGTCATGGGGGGGAATGTCAGAGTTGGTATGGAAGATAGCCTCTATGCTGGTAGGGGTGTTTTAGCCCGGAGCAATGCTGAGCAAGTTGAGAAGATAGTACGCATAGCGCGGGAGCTGGGGCTGGAACCAGCGACTCCTGATGAGGCGAGGCAGATGCTCGGTCTTAAGGGCTTGGACAAGGTAAACTGGTAGAAGTCATTTTTACGTTAGAGCCCTAGTTCCCGGGCCACGATAGCGCGCTGGGTGTCACTATCTCCGAACATGATCTCACCGGCTTTTGCCCGCCTGTAGTAGAGATGGAGATCGTGGTCCATGGTAAAACCGATAGCTCCGAATATCTGATGTGCCAGGAGAGTCACCCGGCTGCAAGCTTCGCCGGTCCAGGCTTTGGCTATAGCTACATCCAAGGCAGCTGGCAGCCCCTCGCTTACTTTCCAGGCTGCCTTGTAGGTGATGAACCTGGCACCGTCAACATCGGTCACCATGTTGGCGCAATAATGCTGGATGGCCTGAAAGCTGCCGATAGGTCGGTTGAACTGGACTCTCTCTTTAGCATACTGGACAGCCATTTCCAGCGCAGCTTGAGCGCTTCCTACCATCTCGGCACACTTGGCTACCGTCGCTTTCTGGAGGGTATCTTTTATAATCGTCCAGCCCTGGTCTGGTTTTCCTAATATATTGTTCTGTGGCACGCCAACATTATCGAAGACGATTTCACATTGCTTATCTCGAGCTAGGGTCTTAAGAAGAGTGCATTCGATTCCTGGGCTCTTGGCGTCTACTAGGAAAACCGTGATGCCATCCTCAGGATTTTGCTCCTCTTTTGTCCTGGTGACACACAATATGTAGTCGGCGACATTAGCATCGGGGACAAAAAGTTTTGTGCCATTGATAACATAATTGCCGTTACTGGTTGTGGCTCTGGTGTTGATTGCGGCTGCATCATATCTGGCGCTGGGCTCTGTCAGGGCTAAGGTAAGTATTCTGTCACCGCTGGCGATTCTAGGGAGGAATTCATTTCGCTGTTCTTCGTTTCCTGCACTCAGGATGGTCAGTCCTCCCAACACCACTGTGGAGAAAAATGGGCCGGGCAGAATATTGTAACCCATCTCTTCAAGGAGGACTATCAAGTCAAGGAAACTGCCGCCGCTGCCGCCATATTTCTCCGGGAATACCAGTCCCATCCACCCCAATTCAGCCATCTTACGCCATAGTTCAGGAGAATAACCGGTCTCGCTTTCGTCTAGCTGCCTAACAAGTTTCTTGGGGAATTCCTTTTGCAGGAAGTCACGGGCTGATGTCTTCAACATTTCTTGCTCTTCGCTGAGACCAAGGTTCATTTCTTAACCTCCTATAGTTGCAATTTGGTTTACATAACCCACACTATGAGCGCGGCAGTCCCAGTCCTCTCATGGCGATGATATTGCGCTGGATTTCGGAAGTACCGGCACCTACAAGTGCAGAAATGCAGTCTAGGTAACCGGTACATACTCTACCTCCCAGAGGTGCCCATTTGGAATTCCTCTCCAGCGGTCCGTAATGTCCCAAAACTTGCATTCCCAGATTCGCTAGTTTTTGGCTTAGCTCGGTGGTAACCAGCTTTAGCACGGAAGCCTCGATGTTAGGGACAAGTCCTCTGTCGAGCATCCAGGCTGTTTGCCAGAAGAACATGTAGGCTACCTCAATCTCGATTGCAATTTGAGCCAATTTGTTCCGCAGTAAAGGTTCCTGGCTTAAAGGTCTACCGTTGAGCTTCGCCTCTCTGGCGTACTGGGCTATCTCTTCGAAGGTGCGCTTGAAACCGCCCATAGGAATTACGAGCCTTTCGAAGTCGAGAGCTACCATTACGTAGTACCAGCCCTTGTTTTTCTCACCGACGATGTTCTTTTTAGGCACTCGCACGTTATCAAAGAACACCTCGTTAAATGAGTGAAAGCCGCAGATGTTGGTCAGCGGGCGGATGGTAACTCCTAGTGACTTGTTATCCACGATGAGCAGTGTGATCCCCTTGTGTGGAGGCGCATCAGGGTCTGTGCGGACAATCATCCAGGCATAGTGTGCTGCATGGGCTGCGGTGCTCCAGATCTTTTGACCGTTAATGATGAGGTCGTCGCCGTCTTCGACGGCGCGTGTCTGGATAGAGGCGAGGTCAGAGCCGGCATTTGGCTCACTGTAAGCCAACCAAAATCTCACCTCTCCTCTGGCTATTTTAGGCAACCATTCCTTCTTCATTTCATCACTGCCAAAATGGAGGATGGTAGGACCACCGATAAGTGTTGCCACTTCGCCACCGCGCACTCGGTAGTAGCTCATTCGTTCGTGAAATATAGCCTGCTCGATGTGGGAACGACCAGCACCACCATATTCTTTGGGCCAGGAGATGGTAAGCCAACCCTTTTCAGCCAGTTTTCGTGTGAACTGTTCGATGATGGGGTCTACCTCCTCGAGTTCAGCCAAGGTGCCATACCCACCGGGCCAGTAGATGCTTCTTTCTGTCCAGTCTGCTGGCAATTCCCTCTTTATGAAGTCCTCTACTTCTCTCTGGAAAGCCAGCTCTTGTTCGTTAAATCGAAAGTCCATATCTTTACTCCAGGAATTCCTCGTTCAGGGGATGGTCACAAGAGTTCATCCCCGCGGTAGTCCCAGTCCTCTCATAGCGATGATGTTCCGCTGGATTTCATTGGAGCCGCCACCAACCCCTATCGAGAGTGAACTTAGATACATGCGCATTATCCTGCCTTGTAGTGGTGCCCACTTAGAGTCTCTATCCAGTTGTCCATAATGTCCCAGGATGCGCATACCCACGTTGGCTAATCGTCTGGTTACTTCGCTGGCGAATACCATGGTCATGGATGATTCGTAGCTGGGGTGGAGGTTCTTACTGTACATCCAGGCGATGCGATAGCACATCATACGCAGGACTTCGTTTTCGACGGCGATTCCTGCCAGTTCATTCCTCACCAGAGGGTCGTTGGAAATAGGTTCTCCATTACGTTTGGTCTCTTTGGCATACTGGACTAACTCCTCAATGATTCGTTGCTGTCGGGCGGCTACTCCGATGGAGGAGCGCTCGAAGTCAAGTGCTATAACTAATTGATACCAGCCGTTGTTTTTCTGCCCTACCAAATTTTCTTTTGGGATACGCACGTCATCGAAAAAGACCTCGTTGAACGAGTGGTGATTCAGGATATTTATCAGGGGACGAATGGTGATGCCTGGCGTCTTCATATCGACTATAAACATGCTGATTCCCTTGTGTTTAGGCGCATCTGGGTCGGTCCTGGCGGCGAGCCAGCAATAATCAGCTAGGTGTCCATAGCTACACCATATTTTCTGTCCGTTAATCACATATTCATCACCAACCTCGACAGCGCGGGTCTGAAGCGCAGCCAGGTCAGAGCCAGCATCTGGCTCGCTATAACCGAGACAGAAAATTATCTCCCCCCTGGCTACTCTGGTTATGTAATCTTTCTTTTGTTTTTCGGTGCCGAAAAGCATAATAGTGGGTGCTACCCAGTTTACCGTGATTTCTACCTCCACGCTTACCGGTGCTCTGTTATAAGCCAGTTCCTCAGCGAGGATAAGCCGTTTAGTGTGGCTCAATTCGAGCCCTCCATATTCCTTGGGATATGCTGGTGCCAGCCAGCCCTTCTGCCCCAGTTTGCGCTGAAACTCGCGGGAAATTGCCCAGGACTCTTCTGTTTCCTCCCACATACCGGGGTCGAGCTCAAACCACCTCGCCGGAATTTCTCTTTTGAGCCACAGGCGGACTTCTTGCCTGAATTGCTCTTCTTCTTCGGAGAAACTAAAGTCCATGTTTATCCCCCATTAGACAGGTAAGTTCTCTGTTAGAGCTGCATATCTGTGAAACAATTGCCACCCCTGTTTTTGCAGCCGGGCTACGAAGCCTGCTGCTATATGGTTAGTCATTGCCTAATGCTCGACGATGGCGATAACGTCACCTTCCAGGATTGAGTCTCCTTCTTTTACCCTGATTTCAATTATCTTCCCATTGTGGGGCGATTTTACACGGATTTCCATTTTCATGGATTCCAGTATAACGATGGTATCACCCTCGTTAATCTGTGCCCCTGGGGTTGCCATGATTTTCCACACGCTGCCCGTAATCGGTGAAAGGACCTCTGTCATGACTGGCTCTCCTTGGGTTGTCCGACTTAGTCCTTCACCTCACTCAGCCCTAGGATGACTTTAGCCTCTTCTACCGTTGCTGGCTCTCTGCCAACATCGCGGGTCATTCTTACTGCTTTTTCTACCAGCGGGCCATTTCCCTCTGCCATCACCCCTGGTGAAAGATAGAAATTGTCTTCGAGGCCTACTCTGACATTGCCACCCAGGGACAGAGCTGTAGCCACCAGCAGCCATTGGTCCTCACTGATACCTATTACCTGCCATTGCACTCCAGGGGGTACTACACTGGACACGTGAGCCAGATTTCTAGCTGTGGCAGCCATACCACCGACTACTCCCATGATGAGGCTCACTTGGAAGTTCTTTAACAGTCCCATATCGATTAACGGGAATAGACTTTCTAAGTGTCCAAGGTCGAAGCACTCACACTCTGGCTTAACGCCGGCGGTATTCATGGTGTCTAGGAAAAACATTATATCGTCGAACGGGTTCTGGAAGACTACGGAGAAGACGAAGTTCTTCCGTCTCGAGCTGTATTTGGCGTAGTTCATGGTTCCCATGTTTAGCGCTGCGATTTCTGGTTTCAGCTCACGTATGTGAGCGATTCTATTTTCACGGTCTATGCCTACGGCTCCTGTGGAGAAGTTTATTATAATGGGACATCTTTTGTGGACTTCTTCCATGATTTCTCGAAAAATCTCCGTTCTCCAAGATGGACGACCATCATATTCTCTGCCGTGGATATGGACTACCGAAGCCCCGGCATTATAAGCGCTTAATGCCTCTTCAGCGATTTCTTGCGGGGTGTATGGTATCCACTTACACTGGTCTCGGTTTGCTGCCACACCGGTCAAGGCAGCAGTTATGACTACTTTGTCCTGTAAGCCCATAATATTGCCCCTTTCTGTCTGCTATTTGCCTTTCCACTGTGGTTGGCGCTTTTCCAGGAATGCAGCTATGCCTTCAGTCACATCTTCAGCCATGGTGTTAACCGCTAGCATTGAGGCCAGATATTCTAGAGCCTTGTCATATTCCATGTCCCGCATGGTATAGAAAGCCCTTCTGCCCAATCTTAAGATAGCCGGGCTCTTGGTGGCTATTTTTTGGGTGATTTCATCAACCTTGGCGTCCAGTTGCTCTCTGGGTATGACATAGTTTACTAATCCTAGCTCTTGGGCTTCACTGGCGGTAACTCTTTCTCCGGTGAGCATCAGTTCCAGCAGCCGTTTTGGGGTTGAGGTGAAGCGGAGCAAAGTTGCCATGATAATGTAAGGAAATAGCCCCACGTTTATTTCGGGTGTCCCGAAGTGGCAGTCATCGGCAGCGATTACTATATCACAGGCTGCAGCCAAACCAAGTCCGCCACCCAGGGCATGACCATTGATTCTGCCGACCAGGGGTTTTTTCAAGCCTCTAATTATCTTGAAAAGTTCGGTGAAATTCCGCTGGCCTTCGTAGCGGTCAAGGAAGCTGGCGGTAGTTCCCATAGATTCAGCGAAGTCAGCACCGGCGCAGAAAACCTTATTGCCGGCACCGGTCAGTACAAGGGTCACCACCGATGGGTCATCATCATATTTCTTGAAGGCGTCCAGAAGTTCCGCCATCATGGTCGGTGAAATGGTATTTCTCCTCTCTTCCCGCGATAGGGTTATTGTAGCTACCCTGTCTTTTATCTCGGTTGTTATAGTCTGGTACACTTGTCCCTCCTTACACAGGATAAACCCCGTGCTTGCGGGGGTGCCTGAATATCTTTTTATCTTTGGTGAACTCGAGAGCTCTGATTAAGACTTTTCGGGTCTCCCTGGGGTCGATAACGTCGTCTATGATGCCAAACCTGGCTGTCTTGAAAATATCGAATTGAGGTCTTATCTCGTCGGCAAGCTGTTCTATCAGCTGGGCAGGGTTTTCAGCCTCTGCCAGCTGTTTTCTGGCGAAGATAGACACCATACCTTCGGGACCCATGACTGATATTTCAGCTCCGGGGTAGGCTACTAGCAGGTCAGGGTCGAAGGACCTGCCACACATTGCATAGTATCCGGCGCCATATGATTTTCTAACGACCACGGTAAATTTAGGCACTGTAGCCTCGGCAACTGCATGTATCATTTTAGCCCCGTGTCTGATAATCCCTGATTGCTCTGCCTTGGACCCGACCATGAAGCCGGGGACATCGGAGAGGAAAAGGAGGGGTATATTGAAGGCATCGCAAAGCCAGATAAAACGGGCAGCCTTGTCGGCGGCGTCTACGTCGATGACTCCTCCGTAGTACATCGGGTTATTTGCCACAATACCTACTGGATAGCCAGCTATCCTGCCGAAGCAAACGATGATATTTCGCCCCCATTTGGGCTTGATTTCGAAGAAATAGCCGTCGTCGACTATGTATTTTATCAGGTCGTGCATGTCAAAGGCTTCACGCGGGCTATCTGGGATGACATTCAGTATGCTATCGTTGATCAGAGCCTCGGAGTCTCCGTTCCATTCTTTTCGCGGTGGCTTATGGTCGCAATTCTGAGGAAAGAAAGAGAGATACTGTTTTATAGCCTGGATACACTCCTCGTCTGTAGCTACTTCTAGGTCACCACAACCGCTCATCTCGCAATGAACCTTGGAACCTCCTAACTGGTCCTCGGTTAGCGTTTCTCGTATCACCATTTTCACTAAAGCTGGTCCGCCTAAACCCATGAAGCTGGTTCCTTTAACCATGGGTACAAAGTCTGAGAGTCCCGGTATATACGCGGTGCCGGCGTACCCTGGTCCCATCATGGCTGCAATCTGGGGGATTATTCCAGACATCAGTGATTCTTCCTTAAACAGATAACCCGAGTCGGCGAACAGCGGTATTCTTTCACCAGAAAGACCACCGCCGCTGACCCTGGCGCCTCCTGAGTCCACCAGCCATATCATAGGGATTCTCTGTTTGAGAGCGATTTCTCTTATTCTGGTGACTTTAATCTCGTTTGTTATGCCCATGGAGCCGCCTCTTACCGTAAAGTCATAAGCTGCCACGGCTACATCTCTGAGCATGTTTCCATCGTTGAGCTTGCCATATCCGGTGACGCAGCCATCGGCGGGCACAAGCTCAGGCACGCCGAACTCGCTGCCGAGG
>DTZC01000004.1 GCA_012961565.1 Dehalococcoidia bacterium | reverse complement strand
GGTATCTGCACCCGCCATGATTGTCAATATCCTTCTGGATTCCTAATTATAGGCTAGTCAACTAATTATTGTCTATGTGACGAATTTCGCCTCTTTTCCATCCTGATAGGCGCCGTAACACAGCATTCCTCAAGTGACGGCTATGGCAATTTCCCTTTCGCTGGCAACAACAGTTGAGGATGACCCTGCTCTTCAGTTCAGCCTGGCAAGACTAAAATCAGCGCATCATCCAAGCAAATAGCCCTTATTACACCGAGATTAGCCTGGTTGAGAATATCAAGGTTGTCAATTATAATGCTTGGCATGGTCATAGACTTCCATACCCATGTGGTACCACCCGAGATAAAAGAAAGACGTGATAAGTACCTGGGACGAGATGCCTGCTTTTCACTCTTATACGCTGAACCTAAAGCCAAGCTGATAACCGCTCAAGAGCTGCTCACAGCTATGGATGAATATGAAATAGACAAATCTGTTATCCTTAACCTGGGCTGGACAAGCCACGAGCTCTGTGTCGAGACCAACGATTACATCCTTGAAGCCGCAGCCCGCCACTCACGGCGACTTATTGGCTTCTGCACTATCCAGCCTTTAGCCAGAGATAAAGCTATCAAAGAACTGGAACGATGTGCCAAGAGCGGAGCCAGAGGTATTGGTGAGATGAGGCCGGATGTACAGGGCTTCGACCTCAAAGATACCAAGATTATGACACCTGTAGTGAATGCACTGATAGAGCACGACCTGGTCTTACTCATCCACGCCTCAGAGCCGGTGGGACATCAATATTTTGGCAAAGGGAACATAACACCCGAATTTATCTATCCTTTTGTCCTAGACTTCCCCCAATTGAAACTGGTCTGTGCTCACTGGGGTGGAGGCTTACCATTTTACGCATTGATGCCCGAGGTGGCTGAGGCGCTAAAAAATGCCTACTTTGACACAGCAGCGACTCCCTTTCTATACAAGCCTCAAATTTTCCAGCAGGTAACTGCTATCATAGGCAGCGACAAAATCCTCTTTGGCAGTGATTATCCTCTCCTCTCGCCAAAGCGGATTATGGAGCAAATCGAATCCGTCGACCTTAGCCCAGAAGACAAAATCAGGATACTCGAAAGCAATGCCCAAAAGCTGCTTTCCTTACCATAGCCAGGGCTTCATTATTTCAACAGGTGACACCATCTTGAATAACCAGCAAATCCGGTGCTTTATCGCCATCGAGCTACCCGACGAAGTCAAAGCCGGACTACATCAGCTACAGGCTGAGTTGAAGCTGTCCGGTCATACCTTTGTAAAATGGGTAGCACCTGAAAGCGTCCACATCACACTCAAATTCCTAGGAAACATAGCCCCTGAAAAGGTCGCGTCCATAACCAAGGTCATAGAACAAGCTGGCAAGACATTCAGCCCCTTTCAGTTAGAGACGGGCGAGGTCGGTGCCTTCCCCAATCTGAAGCAGCCCCGCGTCCTGTGGCTGAGCATTCGGGGCGAGCTGGACAAACTAATAGCCCTGCAACAGCATATCGACGATGGTCTTACTCAGCTTCAATTCGCCAAAGAAACACGAGAGTTCACCCCGCACCTGACTCTTGCCCGGCTGCGCCAGGGGACTTCACCCCGGGAGCGACGCGAGTTTGGCGAACTGGTTATGAAGACTCCCATTGAAGCCAATTATAAGATAAATGTGGACAGCATCAGCCTGATGAAAAGCCAGCTCCTGCCCAGTGGAGCCGTCTACAGCCGTCTGTCCCAGGTAAAATTGACCGCTGAGACATAGCCTTCGAATTTCCATCTACCTCAATGCCACCCTGAAGAGCATCCTTTCACACTATGATGAGCGCCATCTACCAGAGAGCGTTTAACAACGACTCGTTCCTGATACATCTTAATTCACCGATGTAGCCCCGACCCTTCGGGGTCAGGCAGCCGAGGCTAAAGCCTTGGCG
>DTZC01000003.1 GCA_012961565.1 Dehalococcoidia bacterium | reverse complement strand
GTCTGGCGTGTTCCTTCCACGTGTCCATTGGTGCAACTTGCGTTGGATAAGGTCGGTGGTCATGAGTTCAGCACTCCAGATGCCAACAGGTCTAGGTTATTTGAGTCTAGAGCAATCCTTTTGTAAGTCCCCCGTCTACCTGGATAGTAGTTCCAGTTATGTAGCTAGCTCGTTCTGAGGCAAGGAAGACTATCAAGTTTGCTACCTCTTCGGGCGTTCCGCAGCGATGGAGTGGAATGGTGGTTGTGATTTCTGATAAAGTGCTATCAAATGACTTCCCGCTGGCTTCAGCACGTTTTTTCACCAGAGCTGAGAGCCTATCGGTTAGAATCCAACCAGGGCAGATGTTATTGACCAATATGTTATCAGGGGCTAGCTCGATGGATAATGTTTTAGCTAAACCGATAACTGCAGCTCTTATTGAATTAGACAAGACGAGGCTTTCGATTGGCTGCTTCGCTGCAACAGATACAATATTGATAATCCTGCCTCCGCCAGCTTTTTGCATGTAGGGGATTACTTCTCGGCAAAGACGGACAGCGCTCAGCAGGTTCAAAACCACAGCATCCTGCCAGTCCCTATCGCTGAAGCTATTAAATAGCCCTGATGGTGGACCACCGGCGTTGTTCACCAGTATATCTATTCGCCCGAATTCATCAGCAGTCTTCTTGACCAGCCGCTGTATATCATTGGGGCTAGTGACGTCTGCTACCACAGGCAAAACCCTGGCTGAGGTTGAAGACGTAATTTCTCTGGTTGTTTTCTTGAGTTCCGATTCTCCACGGGCACATATGGCTAGATGGGCGCCTTCTCTGGCGAGACCCACTGCTACAGCCTTTCCCATTCCTTTGCTGGCTGCAGCTACTATAGCTATCTTACCGGCAATCCCTAGGTCCATTGAACAACACTCTATTCTGGTGGTGTCCAATTTTGTAGACCGGTTGCCCGCTGGAGATAGCGTTTCCAGCGGACATCTACCCACTCTTGCAACCTATTGATTTGCTCCTCTGTCATATTCCTGAATCTGCCCTGTTGGGTTAGGTAATCTCTTACCGGTCTCAGATTGCCTTTGCGGGCGATGGACTCACTTGCTGCAGTGAGGCGAAAAACACCGTTTTCAACCTCGTAGAGCACAACCAACCCGGTTTCAGCGGCGAGTTGACCGATTCTTACAGTTTCGCTGTAGGGAAACTGCCACCCTGCAGGACAGGGTACAAACACATGTATAAATCTGGTACCTTTTATATCCTTTGCCTTTCTGACCTTTTCATAGAGGTCGAGGGGATAGGAAGCATTGGCAGCGGCAACATAAGGCAGACAATGCGCTTCCATTATGGCGGCTATATCCTTCGGGCTCTGCTGCTTGCCCAGGATGGGTGTGGTGCCTGTGATAGCGCCCAGGGGAGTGGAGCCCGAGCGCTGGTTGCCGGTGTTCATATAGCCTTCGTTATCATAACAGATATAGATAAAATCGTCCTGCCTTTCCGCAGCGCCGCTTAATGATTGAATTCCGATGTCGTGTGTACCTCCGTCACCTGCGATTGCCAGAACGGTCAGTCCCTTTCTACCAGTAGCCTTAAGCCCAGCGACCAATCCCGTCGCCGAGGCTCCGGTGGAGGCAAAGGGAGTGTTCACACAAGGCACAGCGACAGAGGTTATAGGATACATGCCATGGAGTACGGTGAGACAACTAGGGGGTACTGTGACGATAACCTGTCCTTCTAGTGCTTTCAAAATGTGGCGGTAGGCAAGGGACAGTGCGCAGCCGGGGCATGTTCGGTTGCCTGGCAGTGCATACTCTGCTTCGGTCAAATTCACCGCGTTGACTTTCAATGCACTTTCCCTCCTATATGTAACATATCCATTCGGGATATTCCTTGTTGGCAGGACCTGTTTGGATTGCAGGCAGTGATTTTCTCACAGCATCGGCTAATTCCCTGGCTTTGACGTCACGACCACCCAGCCCCACGATAAAATTTCGAATTACGGCATTTACCT
>DTZC01000002.1 GCA_012961565.1 Dehalococcoidia bacterium | reverse complement strand
TTCGAATCGGTCTCCCAGTAACCAATCGATAGTACTGATAAGGAGGAGCTTATGGTTGTAATGACAAAGGGATACAGAGAGTTAATCACAGATGTGATAGATGCTGGACTATGTACCTTGTGCGGTGCCTGTACTGCTACTTGTCCTTACCTCGTTTGCCATAAAGGTAGAATTGCAGTCCTAGATAACTGTACTCTTTCCGAAGGAAAGTGTTACAAATACTGTCCACGAACCCACACCGACATGGATGCGCTAAGCCGGCGGATATTCGGCACCCCCTATGGTGATAGTGAGATAGGCACCGCAAAGGATATCTTTATGGCGAGGACAACAGACAAGCATATTAGCAAACGGTCACAGTATGGGGGTACTGTAACCACGCTTCTATCGCTGGCACTAACAGAAGGGCTGGTCGACTGTGTAGTTTTATCCAAAACGTCTGATGATAGGACCATCCATCCATTCCTAGCTAAGACCACAGGGGAGATATTTCAATGTGCTGGCTCCAATTACATGGCTTGCCCTGTGCTAGCGAGTTACAATCAAGTTTCGAAACATAACGATACCAAACTGGCAATAGTGGGCACGCCTTGTCAGGTTCTAGCTGCGACTAAGATGAAATTAGACTCACCGACAAACCGCACTGACGCAGGCAATGTCAAGTTAGTTATTGGACTGTTCTGTACATGGGCTCTTTCACCCAACACGTTCCATCGATTTCTGCAAGAGAAAGTCGACCTTTCAAAGGTGACGAAGTTTGATATTCCACCACCACCAGCAGACAGCTTTGACATATACACCACTTCGGGTAAAACCTCAATCTCGTTGGACGAAGTAAGGAAGTTCACTATGCCCGCCTGTACCTACTGTTTAGATATGACCTCAGAATTTGCCGACATTTCGGTTGGCTCTGTAGAGGGAGTCCAAGATTGGAACACGGTTATTGTGCGTACCGATGTTGGTGCTGAATTAGTGAAACTAGCCCTAAACCGAGGAGGGCTCAAAACAGAAAAACTACCACCCGCCAATCTGGCCCATCTCAGAGAGGCAGCACTGCTGAAGAAGAAACAGGCACTAAAGGAAATTGTCGCTAGAAGCGGTGATAGGAACGATTTTCTCTATATTATTTTACCACCGGAATTGGCTCAAAAACTGCAAGATTAGGTTACTGAAAAGTTGAGGAGGTAAATATTATGGCGAAAATCGATATAGAGGCACCTGGCACTAGTCAGCTTTTTATTGGCAACGAAGCCATCGCCCGTGGAGCATTAGAGGCAGGCATAGGATTCGCTGCTGCATACCCAGGCACACCATCATCAGAAATTTTAGGTAGTCTTGCCTCGGTAGCCAAAGAGAGCAATATCTATGTGGAGTGGTCAGTGAACGAGAAGGTGGCTGTGGAAGCTGCCGCCGGTGCCTCTTTTGCAGGCATTCGGGCAATTGCCGCTATGAAACAAAACGGGATAAATGTAGCCTCTGATTTTCTGGCAAATCTGGTTATGAGCGGCATTGGCAAAGGAGGGCTAGTTGTGGTGAGCTGTGATGACCCTGCCGCGATATCCAGCACCAATGAACAGGACACCAGACCTATAGCTAAATGGTTGGATGTCCCACTGGTAGAACCTGGGGACTTCCAAGAAGCCAAGGACATGATAAGGTGGCTTTTTGAGCTTTCAGAAGAGATTGGCACAGTATGTATGCTGCGCAGTGTGACCCGTATCGCCCATGCCAGAGGCAACGTCAAGCTCGGCGAGTTGCCCAAAAAGGCTAAGAAGGCACACTTTGACCAAGTTCATGATTTGAGAAATGTAATGCCAACAACATTCATGCCAATACCCAGTCCGCTGCGGCATTTCTTCCAGCATATTAAGATTGACAAAGTGCGGGACAAGTTCGAGTTATCACCCTTTAATTCATATACAGGCCCAGACAAGCCAGAGTTGCTAATTGTGACCTGTGGTAGTTGCTGGCTTTATTCACAGGATGCAGTCAAAACTTTAGGTGTGGAAGATAAGGTAGGCATACTGAAATTGGGTACACTCTGGCCTCTGCCAGAGAAGTTCGTGGAAAAACACTTGGACAGGTCGCAAAAAATCCTCTTCGTCGAGGAGATAGACCCCTTCCTTGAGCAAAGCATAATGGAACTCGTTGCCAATTTGAAACCTGCTGCGCCATTCCCTATGTTCTATGGCAAACGCTCAGGACACATAAATGCCTATGGAGAACTGAACCCAGATATGGTGATAAAGGCAATATCCACCATTCTAGGGCTTACTTATCAACCTCGCGATACTGATTACGATAGCAAAGCTAGCACTCTCGCCAAAAATTATGTTCCTGAACGAAGTATAACCTTCTGTGCCGGTTGCCCCCATCGAGCCACATTTTGGGCAATCAAAAATGCTCTTAAGCTAGATGGCCGTGACGGTCTGGTTACCGGCGACATCGGATGCTATTCTATGGCTCTGGGCCCTGCAGGCTTCTTCCAGGTCAGAACATTGCATTGTATGGGAGCAGGCACTGGAGTAGCCAGTGGACTTGGAAAGCTTGGACAGTTCGGCTTCAACCAACCGGTGCTCGCCGTAGTTGGCGACTCCACATTTTATCATGCTGCTATTCCTGCGTTGATAAATGGTATTTACAACAAATCAGATTTTGTCCTTGTTATTCTTGATAACGGTGCAACTGCCATGACTGGCTTTCAACCACACCCTGGGACTGGTGTCACAGCTATAGGTGAGCCTGCCAAGGTAGTAAGTATGGAAGACCTATGTCGCTCTTTAGGTGCACGTGTTGAGGTCTGCGACCCTTTCGACTTGAAGAACACTACAGCCACCCTGCTAGACATGATGAATCAAAGTGACGGTGCCAGAGTTGTCATAATGCGGCGCCCGTGTGAGCTAGTGAGAAGCAAAAGGGAGAAAGCTCTGTATAGGGTGTACATAAATGCTGAAAAGTGCATCGGGGATGCTTGTGGTTGCGATAGGTTATGTACTCGGGTATTTCTTTGTCCTGGACTAACATGGGACAATGAGACCAAGAAATCTAAGATAGACGAGGTTATCTGTACCGGGTGTGGAGTATGTGCTGATATATGTCCGCAAGAAGCTATCATAAAGGAGGAGGCAACAGCATGACTGCAAGGCAACTAGCAAAAGACCCGTTTAACTTAATCATAACTGGTGTTGGAGGACAAGGAAATGTAACCATATCTTTGATTATTGGCAATGCTCTGGTCAGGGACGGCTACTTAGTGACGATAGGGGAGACATATGGTGCCTCTCAGCGCGGTGGAGCTGTGATGAGCCATATGAGAATTTCAAAGGTAGCACAATACAGTCCCTTTATCCCAGACGGCTGCGCCGATGTCATCTTGGGCATGGAGCCGGCTGAGACATTGCGCATGCTGGGGCGATATGGTAACCCGAATGTCCTTACCATTGTCAATCCCAGACCAATATATTCTATAGACGTCACTGGTGGGCAGGCTCAATATCCTGACCTGAACACGCTCATTGACTCTGTGAAGAAGCTGTCAGCCAAAACATGGATTATCAATGCTACCGAGGAAGCCAAAAAAATGGGAGACCCTGTGTTCGCTAATGCAATTCTTATCGGTGCCGTTATCGGCAGCAATGTTTTGCCACTGAACAAGAAGTTGACAGAATCCATATTGCGGGAGATTCTCCCCAGAGAAATCAAGCCTAATCTTAGAGCTTTCAACACAGGTATCAAACTTGCACAGCAATAAGCAATCATCACCGCCCCCACTACTGACCACAATTGTAAGAATCTCCAGCGATAGACCTTCTTAAGGCGCAAACTAGAACTAACCTTGTCAATGCCTACACCCTGACTTTTCCGGCTGAAGAGAGCTGGTCATTTCTATCCTGTCTTCTTTAGGCCAATGCTGCTGCCCCCTACTATTGATTGAAAAGCCCCGAAACTGTTTACTAATGTTGCTGCTAGCCATTAGCCAAGGTATTTCTAGATGGGACAATTTTATATATCAGAAATAGCTCTCATGGCGTTTCTAATCCTGCTAGGGTTTTTGAGCGTTTCTATAAAGAGAGTGA
>DTZC01000001.1 GCA_012961565.1 Dehalococcoidia bacterium | reverse complement strand
AGGTAAGAGCAAGAAAGCGGCTGAGATGGAGGCTGCCCGCTCAGCCTGGGAGAACCTGATGAAGGGTTAAGGCAGCACGCCTAGCATGCCGGCTGGAGTACTATAATCTGGGTAGCTGGTGGTAGCTCGCCTGCTCTGAACTCGACTTCGCTGGAGTCCAGCTGTCTGACGTTCTGCTTGCCAGCGAGGAAATCATCAACTCCGGCTATAGGAAAGTCACATTTTGGCGTCTTATAATGCATGGGGATGATAACCCGGGGCTTTAAATCGTCGCATACCTGGGTAGCGACTCGGGCATCTATGGTGAAGAAGCCGCCAACGGGAATAAGTAAGACGTCCACTTCACCGATGTCAGCGATTTGCTGGGGAGCCAGCTTATGTCCCAGGTCACCAAGGTGGCAGAGCTTTATTCCATCTATGGTGAAGCAGAATATCGTGTTGCTGCCGCGTTCCTTGCCCTGTGACTCATCGTGATGGGTGGCAATGCCTTTGAATTGAATCCGTTGCAGGCTCTTTGTGCCGCTGCCGGTGACAACCTCTGGTTTGCCGGGCACAGATGCTACGGCATTGTGGTCGAAGTGGTCATGGCTGACCACCACGATGTCAGCCGGCTCGTTGACGGGCGAATAGTTAATGCCGCTGCCGGTGGAGTAAGGGTCGGTGACTATTCTAAGTCCTGTGTCAGAGGTGACCAAAAATGAAGCGTGTCCCAACCATTTCAGTTTCATAGCTACCTTCCTCCTCTATGTTTGCTTTATAATGCAGGACAGTACCTGCTGTTTATCCCACTACTCCGGCTCTGCTGAAGCCAGAGCGAGGTTGACCAGTGTTCGTACGCTGACTCCTGTGGCTCCTTTCACCGAGTAGCCGCGTTCCTTGTCATTTCTGGCGGTACCAGCTATGTCAATGTGTACCCAGGGTGTATCGCCAGCAAATTCGCTAAGAAACTGGGCAGCGGTGATGGCGCCGCCCCATCTGCCACCGCTGTTCTTGATATCGGCTATATCGCTCTTGTTTAACTCTTTATATTCTTCGTGCATTGGCATCTGCCACAGGCGTTCTCCGGCATCTGCCCCAGCTTTGATGACTTTGTCTATCAACTCCTGGGAATTGCCAAAGATGCCGCTACAGATGTCACCAAGTGCTATATGACAGGCGCCAGTTAGCGTAGCCACATCTATCAATGGTGAGAATCCCTGCTTTACGGCGTAGCCCAGGGCATCAGCCAGGGTGAGTCTTCCTTCAGCATCGGTGTTGACCACCTCTATGGTCTTGCCATTTATGGCTTTCAGAATGTCACCTGGCTTGAGGGCGGTACCCCCGGGCAGGTTCTCGGTGGCGGCGACGATGGCGGTGATGTTGACCTTTGGTTTAAGCTGGGCGATGGCAGCTAAAGCTGACAGGACTGCAGCACCACCTGCCATATCACCTTTCATGTCAGCCATGGCTTCGGTGGATTTGATGTCCAGCCCGCCGGAATCGAAAGTGATAGCTTTACCTACGAAGCCTAATGCCTTAGGTGATGTGGGGTTGCCCCTGTAACTCAAGACAATGAACTTGGGCGGCTGGCGGCTTCCCTGTGCTACTCCGAGGAATGCTCCCATACCTTCCCTTTCTATCTGGTCGCGGTCAAGAATGGTCAAATCAAGGTTGTAAGCCTTTGCCAGTTCTTGGGCTACCCGTGCCATATCACTTGGCGTCATGTAGTTAGCTGGCTCATTTGTCCAGTCCCGAGCCAGATTAGTCGCTTCGGCGATTATCCTGCCTTTGAGGCAGCCCTGTTCCAGAGCTGGCAGCTTGGTGGCATCTCTTTCAACTATGAGTAGTTCTTCCACGTCCTGCTCCTCTGGCTCCTTGGTTACATGTTTGCGAAATTTGTACAGCCCCAGAATGCAGCCTTCATTTATGGCTTGGGCTGCCAGCTCGGGTTCAATGCCACCGATGCCGCCTCCATGAACAATGGTGGCTATGCGGCGGCAGCTAAGTTTTCTTAAGGCACGGCAGAATTCTGCACTGACACTACGGATTCTGTCCAGGGTAAATTCTGGCTGCTTGCCCAGTCCAGCAACAGCCACTATGCGTGCTGGAAGTTTGCCCAGGCTGTGGATAATGTTGATTTGGTTAAGCTTTCCTTTAATCTCCCCGTTGGCGATAAGCGCGGTAATAGTTCCATCCAGGGCTTTGTCCACCGCACCCGTAGCGCCGCCAGGATGTTCCACACCTTCGAAGAGATTGACCACTATGGCGTCAGCTTCGATACTTGTAATGTCACCAGCGATAACCTTTGTTTGCAAGTTAGCCCCCTGTGTTATGGTATGTGCATATTAGTCTGCGATCTTTTACCGGTTCTGATTTGAGCACTTTATTTTATCCTATCCAGGCGTGGATTAAAAATATGTTGCCTCAACCACCGCTTCTGTTTATCAGGCGTACAATCTTATCGATGACCGGGGTGATGTCTCGCGAGGTATCCACTGCAAAGTGATTGCGTCTGATTTTCTCCAGTCTGGGCTTCATTCGCCGGTAGACTTCCCAATCAGCATCTGACTTGTCTTCGGGGTTAGCTCGGCTCTTCCGTATTTGAAGCCGTTGGTAAGCGATTGCCGGTGGCGCTTCAACACGAACCAGGATCATCTTCGCTCCTGTTCTATCACCAATGCGGTAGAGGTGTTCCCGGTTCCGCTCTGAGAGGTTGGTGGCATCGAGGATAATAGGTATGCCCTGTTTTAAAAGCCGCTCGATGAGATTATGGCAGGCGGTGAAGAGACGGGCACTTTCGGCAGCGCTGTAGTCGGGAGCGGGGAACAGGACTTTTCGCAGCGCATCGCTTTCCAAGATGCAGAAAGGTATTCTTTCAGCCAGTTTACGGCAGAAGAAGGTCTTGCCGGTTCCAGGTAGACCGCTGACAATTACAAATGCGGGGTTTGCCACCGCTTCGGGAAGCGGACCGAGACTTTGTTTCAGTGTGGCTATATCTTGGCTGAGCTGGCTTTGTTCCATGTGTTTTCTTCAGAAATTATAAGTTATTTTCTGAGCCTGTGTCATCTGAGCCATCAGGCAAGGGGAGAGGCATTCGGTACCGGTGTTTTCGTCTGGTTCAGCTAGTGTGGTGCTAAGGGCACCCTGTAGGCAAGAGTCTCTTTGCGGGATATGTTAGTGAGCAGTAAGGTGCGGAAAGTGGAAACAAGTGGAATTGAGCCCACCAAGTGGCCAAAGAAACGTCCCTGGAGGGATTCGAACCCACGACCCGCTGCTTAGAAGGCAGCCGCTCTGTCCTCTGAGCTACAGGGACGTGATTTGAGTGTAGCATAGGAGAAGGTCAGCTGACAAGAAGCAACAAAGCGGTACAGCAGGCAGTTAAACATCACATCTTTGCCCGTGATGTAGAGGGATAGCTAAGACAAAGTGATTACTATTTCTTATGGGCTACAGCAATGTGTTTTTGCCAGCAGGCAACGTGAACATAGACTGCACACCGGGCACAGTAGTAAAGTCTGGCGTCAGCTCTCCTATGGCAAACTGGGCAGTTCATGTTTAATCCTCCGCTTCCTTTTCCTGGCGACTGGGGTTCTCTTCCTTTGACTTCTGTTGCTTATCACTGTCTCCGGTTTTGCTGTTCCTGCTGTCTGTGGTGTAAAACCCGGGACCCTTGAAGATTATGGGTACCGGTGAGAAAAGCCGTCGGGCGCCGTTTTGGCACTCAGGACAGGCGGCCATGGACTCATCAGAGAAGCTCTGCCTGAGCTCGAACTTTAGATTGCATCTGGGACACAGATACTGATAAATCGGCATCTGTTCACCCCCCACTTAACACAAAGATTAGTACACACAGTCTTTATAGCTAACCATGCGAATGGTTTTAGCAGTCTATGTTACCGAGTGCTAATTTTATAATAGTTATGCCGTCCAGTCAAGTCGTGGCGGGCTGAGACTGTTTACTAATGTAGCTGTAAGGCTTTAGCCAGCCCTTATTTTTGCCTGTAGCCCGAGGT